>CANHWS010000119.1 GCA_947464365.1 Cytophagaceae bacterium
AATAAAACACAAATACAAGGATCAGGAGGGCTTTCATATCACGGAGCTTTACTTATCAAAGATGTGGGTATTGGGAACTTAGCGGATGTTTAGTTCGGAGTTCATCCAAACTACTATTTATTCTTCAGTGATTTCTTACTCTTCTTTGGCAAGGGGGTGGTAGCAGCTTTTGCCCCAAGGTTTTTAGGTAGGTCATAGATGCGAGCTGTTAAGTCTGATGATGCCTTTATCAGAACCTTGTTCCCATTAGGGAAAAAATCCGCTGTTGCGACATTGTATTCCATTCCCCTAAATATGGCGAGGGTATTGCCTTGTAGGTCCCATAAGCGTGCAGTGCCGTCCCCAGCACAGGTCACTATTTTGGTGCCGTCAGGCGAGAATACAGCATGGGATACCCACTTGCTATGGCCTCGGAAAGTTGCTAGGGTATTGCCTTCTAAATCAAAAAGGCGGGCAGTAATGTTAGGGCAGGCTAACAATACCTTGGTCCCGTCCGGGGAAAAAACAGCATGATATGCCCTGCCCTTTCCACCGCTGAAAGTTGCTATCGTGTTGCCTTTAATGTCCCAAAGGCGTGCTGTACTGTCCCAAGTGGTGGTCAAGATCTTATCTCCTTGAGGGGGGAAAGCAGCCGTAAGCACCCAAGTTTTGTGGCCCGTTAGCGTCGATATCGTTTTACCTTCCAGATCCCAGAGCCGTGCTGTGTTGTCATAAGATGAGGTCACAATTTTAGAGCCATCAGGCGAAAAAACTGCTGAGGTCACATATTCCTTATGTCCACGGAAGATAGCGAGGGTGTTGCCTTGTAGGTCCCAAAGTCGGGCAGTATTATCATTCGAGGCCGTAAGTACCTTGTTGCCATCAGGCGAAAAAATCGCACCCTCTAACCAGTGAGAATGCCCTATGAATGTGGCGGTATTTTTGCCCTTCAGATCCCATAGACGAGCCGTGCCGTCATAAGATGATGTCAACATCTTGGTTCCGTCAGGGGAAAAAATACCCGTCCTCAACTTACTCATGTGACCTTTGAGGCTTGCGAGCTTATTGCCTTTATTATCCCAAAGGAAGGCAATACTGTCTCCAGATATCGTCAGTATTTTGCTGCCATCAGGAGATATCGCAACCCCATGCACACCATACTTATGCCCTCTAAATGTCACAGATGGGTAAAGATCAACTTGGGCCCAGGCAAGTGCGTAACTAAAAACAAAAATAAGGGTTAGGATGGCTTTCATGTCACGAGGTTTAGGTTTACTAAAGGTGGAGTTTTTAAGTCAAACCACCAACTAGCTAAGCACGATCTTCTGAGCTTTGGTTAAAAATTTTGTATGAGCAAGCTTAACTTGGGGGGGGTAGATGATTATGTGGATTTGGTGGCGGCGGTCGATTAAAAGACATACTTAACAACCCCCACCAGAAAGGCGAAATACTGCTGCTAACTGATAAACCAATCCTGAAAAATCCCTACTATTGCCTTACTGGGCACATGTGGCCCCATACCAGCTAGTCAGTATAACCATGGCAACAGAATCAAACAACAGGATATCGGATTTCTTTAATGGGCTGAGCCGTCTTTGGGGCCAACCAAAACCGCCTAAACAATATAAGTACCTCATAGACTTGATGAAGTCCGCCAAGGTAGATGTGGAAAAAGGGCTATCGAACACAGAGGTCAAGCAGATAGAGGCCATGTTTGGCTTTACCTTTCCGCCAGACTATAGGGAGTTGCTGCAGTTGGTATTGCCTGTCTCGAAGTCATACACAAATTGGCGCCTTGCCTTGACCTCAGTCGAAGCACGAGCGGCGATTGAGTCCAAGTTGAATTGGCCCCTTGAAGGCATCGAGTTTGACATTGAACACAATGATTTCTGGCTTGAAGATTGGGGTAAAAAACCAGCCACGCTTGAAGAGATGTTCTTGGTTGCCAAACAAAAGGTTCAGGCAGCACCAAAACTGATTCCGATCTATGGACATAGGTTCATCCCAGCAGATCCGCATGAAATCAACAATCCCGTTTTTTCGGTCTATCAGACTGACATTGTCTATTATGGCCGCAATCTAATCTCGTATTTCTTTAACGAAATAGGCGCAGCTCTATTACCAGACATCGAAGTCCCCGATCAACCGCGCAAAATTCCGTTCTGGAGCGAGCTGGTTGAGCTTCAATTTCCGGACGAAAATGAGGATTGATTGATGGCAACAAGGTTACTGGTAAGTTTTTTGGGTTAACTAAACGGGTTGACCCAGAGGCAACGGTTTGCATACCGACCAACAGCTACAGACCCAGATCAAACATTTGATCCTCCAAGAGCACCACAAGCTTTCAGGATCAGTTACCTACTTCAACCCCTGAAAATACCGGGTTGTCTCCTGCTTGTAAAACGGTGTCAGGTTAGGTGGCAGCGTTTTGAGCAGCTCAACTTGTTGCTCCTTTTGCTTTAGGTATTGGCTGAAGCTGGGCGGTAGGTTGCGCAAGATCTCTTGTGCCGATTTGCTTTCGCGCTTGGGGTCCTGTTCGCGCTCGCGCATGGCGTTTTCGGCCTCAAGCAGGCGGGTCAGGATGTCACCTTGTCGGCGAATGACCTCGGGGGTGAGCCTTTTGTTGACCAAGTCCTGCTCGGTTTTTTCCATCAGGTCCTTCAGCTGGCCGATGCCACCATTGCCTTTGTTGCCCTTGTCTTTGGACATCTGCTGTTTTTCGAGCTCGGCCAAGGCTTTGCGTAATGCCTCTTGTTGCGCAGCCATCTGGGCCAATTGTTCGCTCAGCTGGCGGCCTGATTTTTGGCCCTGTTGCAACTGCTGTATCTGTTGGTTAAGCTGTTTCTGTAGCTGGCTGAGGCTGCTACCTTGTCCAGGTTTCGGCTTCTTCTTCTTTTTGCCTTTGCTGCCAGCGCTCTGTTGCTGCTGTTGTTGGTCCTGCATTTGCTTCAGGACATCGCTAAGTAATAGGGCAAGGTTGTTCATGCTTGTCATCGCAAACTGCTGTTTGCCTGCCGCTATGTCCTGCCGCTTTTGTTTGATGGCTACTGTAGCATCGTCCATGTAGTTCTTCATGTCGGCCAGCTCACGGGTGATGAAGGTCGAGATCTGGGCCACACGTTTGGCCAAGGCCGTCAACGAGTCCTCAATGATTTTGGCATCATCCCGCAATTTGAGCTGCTTCTGCCCTAGCGGAATAAACCGAGGGTCAGATGGATAGACAGCCCTGAAGTCCTTCATAAGTCCTTCTTGGTCAAAGCTGAGGGCGATTAGGTTGTCCAAGATGCGGGCGAGGTCATCGGCGTTTTCCTCGTTTTCTTCCTTCTCATCTTCTTCGGCAGAGGCGGCCATTTGCGCTGCCATTTCCTTCATCTTTTTGGCGGCCTTGCGCTGGTTTTTGCCTGCCTTTTTGTTTTGCTTTTGCGCTAGGTTTTGTTTGCTCTGTTCTTGCTCAGACTTGACATCCTTCTGCTGCTCAGCATTGTCGGGCAGCTTGTTGGGTTGCTCTAGGTCCTTGTTGAGTTCCTCTAGCTTTTTGATGTCATCCTGTATTTGCTCAAACTCCTTCTGGAGCTCCTTCTGCTCTTCAGTCAGTTTGTTTTGCTCAGGATCAGATCCCTTTTCGCCAGCCTTGTCATCTGACTTGTTTTGCTGGTCGCCGTCCTTGCTGTCGTCACCTTTCTGGTCTTTATCGCCAGCTTTATCATCGCCCTTTTGGTCCTTATCCCCCGCTTTAGGATCACCTTTCTGGTCTTTATCGCCGGCCTTAGGGTCGCCCTTCTGGTCTTTGTCGCCAGCTTTAGGATCGCCTTTCTGGTCTTTGTCGCCAGCTTTAGGGTCACCTTTCTGGTCTTTGTCGCCAGCTTTAGGGTCACCTTTTTTATCAGCCTTGGCATCTTTATCGCCAGCCTTGGGGTCTTGTTTTTCGGTTTTATCAGCTAGTTGCTCTTGCCGCTCGGCTAGTTGATTGAGTTTTTCGACTGCTTTGTTAAGTTGCTGATCGACCTGCAATTGTTTGAAGAGCTGCAGGGTACGGTCTAGCTCCTTGCTGAGGTTGTTTTCTTTCTTCTGGAGCTGGTCCAGCACTTGTTGGAGCTGTTCTGGGCTTTTGGTTTTCTCTTGCAGCAAACGTTGGAGCTCATCATAAAGGCGTTTGGTTTCAGGGTCCAGCAGCTGGTCCATGATCTGCTTGAGGTCCTCTAGCTTTTTGGCTAGTTCCTCATTGGGTTTCTCAAACCGATTTTGCTGCTCGGCCAGCTGCTGATACTGTTGCTGCATGGCCTCGACCTCTTGGCGCACCTCTTGCTGTTTCTTGAGCAGATCCTCGACGGCCTTTTGGTCTTGGTAGTTAAGCTGATTTTTGCCCCGGAGGCGTTCTTCGGCCTTCTGGAGATCACGACGCAGACTTTCGGCTTTGCGCAGACTGCTGGTCATTTGTTTTTCGGCCTTGGCACCAGACTCAGCTAGTTGTTGGCTGATCGCTTGGGCATCTGGCAGGGCAAAGCGCATCTGGGCCGTGCGGGTTGACTTAGGCCCATGGACACCATCGTTATCCCATACCTGAAGGTAATAATCGATCACATCACCTGGCCTTAGCCCAAGGCTATCGACTGCCCAATTATAGACATACTGCTGTGCAATCTGGCCCGCAGCAATCCGGATAGGTAGGGTTCTATAATTAGCCCCCGAGCCGCCACCTTGCTGCTTGCGCACAATCCGGTATTGTAATGCAAGCCGTGTCAGGCCATAATCATCACCTAGGTTGCCGCCCAGCAATAGGTAGTTGTATAGGTTACTATCTTGGTACTGCTCCACACTGATGGTTGGGGCAAGGTCAGGTATGACATCTGCCTGGTACCGAATAGGCTCCTGATTCTGAGCATATTGGTTCCGCAAGCCGATCTCGTAACTAGTGGACTGCATGAACCTTGCTTTGAGGCCGAACTCGTTGCCAGACCTAGAGGCAGTCTGGCGTTTGCCATCAGCCACCGTGGTCAGGATGAGGGTATCAGTATCTTGGCTGTTGAATGACCAAGTGACAGTTGTTCCCTCTGGCAAGGTGAAATTGCCAACATTGTCCAGCTGCTCAGTCTGACGGCCCAAATAGGCGGGATAGTTCAGCGTGGCCCTAAAGTTGACCAAGGATGGTCGAGCTCTAAGCTCAATATCATAAGCTTGGCTATTGAATCCCGCTGCCTCAAACTGAAAACTAGTGGGCCGCTGGATGTTCCGGATCACGAATACATATTGCCCTTCAACCAGGTCCATCTTTTGTGGCCGGCCACCGACCAAGACATAAACTTGTTCGGGTAGGGTCTGGCCCTCTAGGCTGAGTTTGATGGCAAAGTCCTCTCCACGGTAGGCTGTGAGATTTTCCGTCAGCAGGTTGAAGCTAAATGGAGCTTTCGGCAAGTAAGCCAGCTGATAGTTGACTAGCCTAGTTGTACCCTCGGTAAAGAATTGAGGGATAAAGATGCCTAAGATCATGGCCAAGGCCACAGGAGGCAGGACGTAGCGTAGGTACCGGCGGTTTTTGCTGAGGTCGATTGCCTTGACGAACGGTATCACCCGCAACTCATTGGTTTTCTGCCGAATGCTGGCCTCCAATAGGCTGCCCTCTTTGGCCGAAATGCTGGCCAGTTGCAGGGTATTGACCAACTTGTCCTGCACTTGGGGGAAGTGGCGCCCGATCTGCCGCGCGGCTTCATCATTACTCAGGACGGCATCTAAGCGCATCAGGTTGAGCGCTGGGACCCCTACTTGCCAACCAACCGCGATGACCAATAGGGTCAGGTAGGCATAAACCAACACAGTCCGGACAGACGGATCGAACTGACCCCAGAACTCAAGCGCGTTGACGACAAGAAAAGCTGACAACAGCAGGGCAAGTGCCAGCAGTACCCCTCTGATGAGGTAGTTGAGGTAATATTTTTGTTTGTAGCCACGTAGCTGAGCCAACAAAGGGGCTATGTGCGCGGCGCCAGAGGCGGAGACGGGGCCATTTTGGTCCGGAAATGCAGCTTCAGGCATAGGGTTAGGGATACTAATGCGTTAGGTCGGTATAGCTGGTGCTGACGGTTGGGGCCGTCGGCAGCCCCAAGTTACACACCAGATCGGTTCGGACCACGCTTTGTACCCTCATAACGTGTTTTAGCGCCGCTATGGTGTATGTTGATACTGGATTAGCCCCAATAAAGTTGGACTAGTTCCCCCTAAAATCTATGTGCAAGATGGCATTTCCCTTCCAAGCCTCAACAGGCGTTGTTTTTGCTAAAATTGCGCTCAAAAAGAGCCTTTTTGTCGAACTCAATATAGTCGCCAGATACGATCAAATACGGGTGATTTGGCGAATACCCCGCACTGCGGCTCCTTACCAATATCTTGTCATTAACCTGCAGGCTACTCAGCTGCTGAAACTCCTTTGGCGTGAATTGCATCATGTAATCTTCGCCATTAATACGGACTATGAGCCATTTGGGCCCTGCTGATTTACTGTCTGGGCGTTGGTAGGTCACAGAGGTAACTACGGCCTCCATATCGGCAAAAGCAGCGATGGAGTTCTTGATTTTATCATGACTGGCGTGCACCTTTTTACCCTCGGGAGAAGCCTCCCACGCTTTGTACCTAATACCGTCAGCAGAGGCTTCCCATCGCTTCCGGACTTCCAGACTTGCTTTCCTGTCGGCAATGGATAAGGGTTTGGGCGTTTGAACAGTAGTATGCTCGACTTCGCGATTAACGAATACGAAGCCACCAACAACCAAGACCCCGACTGCAAGCAGCGGTAATATGACCAAATAGATGCGCTTTCCTGTATTTCTCATTTCCTTTCAACTTGAAGTAGTGACTATTTCTCTGACAACTTTTGCTGGACTGCTTAGCAAATGTAACCAAAAATGTAGCCTGTCTAAATACTTAACAAAGCTGTAACAATTCCTTTCATTCAACTCGATATGCATTGATTATTACGCCTTCTAAACCAACTACATAAAGTTAGCGACTTGTTGGGTTAGAATATACAGTCAATGATTGATACTCATACCCTAGGGGCGCATAGATAATAGTGCTCATGGAGGTCATGGCATCATAATACACTTGTGGTTAATGATCTTGAACAGCTCGATTGTTGGGATCCGCACACTTGACAGTAGTAGTTCTTTAGTCCATACCACGATCATCGGATGCCTTTTCTGCAGTTAGTACAGTCCAGGCTTTCTAGGGCTAGATACAGTGCGCAAAAATGTGCTATAAGGTCATGCTATAATATAACGGAAACATGATCTGTAATAAAGGCGAAGCGTATTGAGCGCTCTAAATATTGGTGATGTAGGTACCAAGAGGGCGCTGCTATTTTAGACTTGAAAAAAACAGCATCTCATCCCAATTTACTAAACTGGGCCTATGCACTATAATTAAGACAGCTGGTAAAAAGAGTCTAGGCGAAGACTAGACAGTAAGCGACCATCGGGTACCGTTCAGGCTGTTGAAGGAATGCTAGGCCTAAACGGTACATAGCTTAACCTGGCCAAGGTAAAGATTGGCATACAGGTAGGATGGAAGGTAATGGGAATAGATTGGGTTGTGGGTTATGGAACTGCAAGGTCAAAAGTCTCCATACACGCCCTATTCGCCAAATTGGGACCTCATACTTATCTCATACTTGCCATTTTTATTACGCAAAAGGCTAAAAATTGATGATAAACTTAGTCAAGTCCTGACTTGCGTCTAGCATGAGCTTCTTCTTGAGGCGGCTCCTGCTATTATGGATACTGGGCTCAGTAACGGATAGAAGACCTGCTACTTCCTTGATCGACAGCCCAAGTTTTATGTAGGCAACCAAGCGCTGATCGTAAGGTGTGAGGTCTGCACCGTACTGTTGCAGTTTATCGAAAAAATTCGGATGCAGCTGTAGGAATTTACTTTTATACGATTCCCATTCCTCGTCAAGGTTCCTGCTATCATCAACAGATTCTAGTAAGTCCTCAAGTTTACGAGATAGACTTGGGTAGTCGCGGATCACAGACTCTACCTTGCCCAGCAAATCCTTGCGGTGGCCTGATAGGGTAAGGGCAGCAATCAATTCTCGTTCCTTAGTTTCTCTTGCTAGTTTCTCGGCATCTGCCAGATCTATCTGGAGCTCCAACTTTTCTTCGGTGAGCTTAACCAAATCTATCGCCTGCTCCTTTTCCTGCTCTGCCCTAGACTTTTCTTGCTCTGCTCGTTCAATCTCTTTCTGGCTAAGGAGTTGCTTTTGCTTGGCAGTTTTTACGCGTTGTCTCTGTATTAGTAACAATACAACTGCTAAACTGACTATAATAACCCCAAGAGTAATATATAGGTATCGGAGCCTAGCTTCAGCTGCGAGAGTTGTGGTTAGCTCCGAGTTTTTTTCCTCAACTTTCTGAGCATCAAACTTGACGCGCATTTCCTCTATGACTTTCACCTTATCTTGGGAGTAAATCGAGTCCTTAATTTGCTGTACCTCTTTTAATGCCGTAAGGCTAGCCTTATAATTGCCCAATAGCGAGTCAAATCGGGCCTTTTCTGATAGCAAAGGAGACAATACGCTAACTTCGCCACTAGATCTGTAGAGCGCTATTGCACTATCAATGACGTTCCTTGCTTGACGAAGATGACCTTCGTTTTCAAGAATTTGGGCTTTGATGGAAAAGGCCTGGACAATGACATTGTTATCTATTTGCTTGTTTTGTAAACCGAGTATGGTATCGATCAAAGCATTAGCTTTTGCGTACTGCTTGAGTTTTAAATAGCAAACAGCAATATTATTAAGTGTAAAATAAGCATTATTAATAACACCCAACTTTAAAGCGCTTTGATAAGCCAGATTCAGGTATGGCAGTGCAGCGGCAGGTTTATTGCCATTGACATACATATTACCTAGGCTGTTGGCAACCATAGCTTTTCGGTATTGATCAGTGGGTGGGATAAACTTGTAAGCCTCTTGAAAATAATTCAAGACTTTTTCATAATTACCATCCATGCCATACAGGGTACCCAACAGGAAATAGATATCTGCTAAACTAGTTTTGTCATCCTTCTGCCTTGCAATTGGCTCCACCTGCATTAAAATGCTGATTCCATCCTTAATTTTACCAGTGCGCTGATATGCATTGGCTAAGCGAAGGCTAGCATAAAGTCTATACTTTTCTGGGAAAACAATTTTGTTTTCGTACACTACTTCCTTGAGATACGGGATCGATTCCTGTATTCTTTCTGCACTCAAGAGCAAGGCGCCATACCAAACATTGCCAATGATATTCATTGTGTCTCTTGGTTGATCTGCCATCATGTCAAGTCCACGTTTCAGGTACATTGAGGCGGAGTCAACCTGCAACTTTCGAGCATATAGATTGCCTATGCGAAGGAAGGTTAGGGCCCGATCGCGATCAGTTTGCTTAGCCGAAAGCCTTAGCCGCAGACTATCGGAATTTCCTTGGGCTACTACCTGAAATACCAGACTAAAACATAGCCCAACGAATAGTAATGCCACTCTTAATGAAGGAAGTCTATGAACCATAAAGTTTAGAAAACACTTAGAACTACCAAAGGTCTTTTGAAATAAAATATTACGATTTAACTAATTAGGCAATATAAAAGCGTTATAAAATCGTTCAGATACCAAAAACGAACGCTTAAAATAGTGCACGCCAGCAAACCACTAATATCATTAATTATAGATTTTGAGGCAGCATGTGGCCCATAATAGGCGTTTCAACTGCGCTTGCCCAACGAGTGATACCTCTGGCAAGGACGATTGAAACAACCTTAAA
>CANHWS010000120.1 GCA_947464365.1 Cytophagaceae bacterium
CCAGTGGTTGTTAAAGTCCGTGTACCACTGAAGGTAACACCCAGAAATACCCTAACACCTTTGCCAGCGACGCTATTGGTTACGTTGGTTGCTGCTGACCAGCCATTGTTAGCCAAAACAGACTCGTTATGGAAGTAGGCATTTGGATTGCCAGTACGACCAGCACCAGTGAAACCAAAATAGATATTATTGTCCCACGAGCTGAGTAGTGAATTACGCGTCGGGTTCGAGAGAAAGTACCAACCGTGCGTGCTAGGCACTTTGCGCTCTATTGTCATGTTGCCTGTCCAAGTAGCGTTTGAGCCAACTGCATTAAGTCTTGCTGTGCTATTTGTGGCCGAAACCAAGATCACAGAGCCATTATTGGTAGTGTTGCTGTTGGCCCCGAGTGTCAGGGTATTTGCAATTGAGATGTTTGAACTAGGTGCAAACGTCACAGCAGCACTGCTATTGGAATTGGTCAGGCTATAGACTGTACCTGAACCAGAAATAGTCTGGGCTGTCGTACCGGCTAGAGAGATCAAACGGTTATTGTGGACAAACCTAGAAGAAGGCTCAAAATTACCAGTAATGGTAATACCCGTATTCAGGGTCACAGCCCCACCCACTCCCTCAATCTTCAGGCTGGCCAAAGATAGTGGGGCTGATGGGCTATTGATTGATTGTGCAGTCGATCCCTTCATCAAGAGTTGCCCAGAATTAAAGGTCAGGCCTTGGTTATGCGTAAAATTGCCACCAACTGACAGAATGGTGCCGGTTATGGTCACACCAGCACTGTTATTAACAGTTAGGTTAGGGACCTGTACTGTAAAGGCGCCACTAACAGATTGTGCGGTTGTACCGTTAAGGTTTAGTGTACCCGCACCACTGCTAGCCACGTCCCCAAGGACAGTGACATTGCGTTTGATGTCAATGACAGGTGAGTTGGCCAGGGTATATGACCCAGAAACAAACCTTACACTCTGCAGGGTTAGGTTACTCGTGATATTGACTGTAGCAGGTGCTGTTTTTGCAAACTCGATCACGCTGTTAGTATGGGTGCCAGAGATGGTCAAGGTTGAGTTGCTGGCACCATTAAGGACGATTTTGCTATTACCACCTATGGTATTCTGGAGGGTACCCGTAGCGCCTACTATGAGGTTACCACTCACGAAGAAGTTGATGGTATTGCCACCAGTCCTAGTTGACAGGTCAAGCAAACCATCAATAATCATATTGCCGTTGACTGTGATGTCACTCGTGTTGCCTGTAACCAAGTTGAACGATGAATACCGACCATTAGGACCAACAGTGATGTTGCCATTAATCACAGCTGTGCTTGTGCCTCCAGCGCTCATCGTGAACAACCTGCCGTTTGTATTATTGATGGTCAAACCAGTCATGGTTGGTGTGCCAGACCCAAAACCAAAGTCAATTGCCTGGCCTGCATTGTTGACCAAGAATTGCCCATAGTTTTGGTTCAGGTTGCTTGGGGCAGTTGAAGTGATACCGCTAAGCTCGATGGTAGAAGTTGCATTCCAGTTCGCAGATGGGACTGCACCACCATTACGATTGTGCACGTAACTAGATCCTATTGAGAAGTTGAGGCTACCATTGTTAGCAACTGCTCCGGTGCCGGAAACTGTTAACGGACACAAAACGATAAATGTTGAACCCGAGCCAATGGTCAAGGTGCCCGCAGAGACCGTAATCGCTTCTGTAGCAGATGCAGACGTTAAGGTAAAGGCACCAGAGACCTGCAAGTTTGTACCACCGTTGATCGTAATGCTACCAGTCAAATTGCGATTGGCAGTCAGTGCCCAGCTTGATGTGCTACCGGTATTGCTTAGGACTAGGGTATTGTATGCCAAGTCACCAATGGTTTGGGCTGTACTTCCGTTATACTCAACTGTAGAACCTGTGGTAGTAAAGCTAATGCCTGAGGTCGTGAAATTGCCTGCAATCTTAATCGTACCAGCGTTAGCCAGGACACGGTTGGCACCTGAAGCGTTAAGGTTATGGTATTGGAAGGCAGGGATTAGTTGGTTGTTAGCCCCAGTGAAGCTAATGGTAGTGTTAGCTATGGTATGGCCTGTTGCGGTACCAGGAGTAAAAACACCTCCCAATGTATAGGTGGCGCCAGACTTGAACGACTTGTTCTGATTATTTAGGGTCAGACTATAGTAAGTACCAGGAATAACAAGCTGACCTGAGCCTCCTGTATAGCTAACGGATGAGCCAAAGCCACCAGATGTCATCGTGAGTCCGTCGACAACGGTGCCGCTAATGGTGACAGGAGTCCCGCTCTGGACACCAAACGAGCCAGAGCCAGACAGGATGCCCGATATTGTGATCGAGCTAGCGCCGAGGGAATACGACCCATTATTGGTAACATTGGTAAGGCTCGTGGCACTCAGACCATTGATGACACCATTGCCAGTCAAGTTGAGGTTGGTATTGACCAAGGTGCCAGAATTGGTCAAGGAACCATCGAGGTTAATATTCGTGGCTGTAAAGCTGCCATCTTGCACCAAAAGTGTACCTGCTACATTCAGAGGGGTGCCACCAGCAGAAATACTAACCGGGGAGCCATCTCCAATGGTAAGGTTATTGACATCAAACCAGCCAGCAGGATAGCTAGCACCCGAAAGTAGAACCAACGTACCACCGAGGCTACTGACGAAGTCAGACTTATCACTGACAGTCGGGATGTTTGTTGTTCCGGTACGCAAGGCCCCTGTACCAGCCAAGGCATCAAAGCTGTGGCCAGTTGTTGAGGAAACCTCGAGGGTACCTGTTAGTGTTACATTTTTTGCAACCGCATTGTTGCTTCCGAGTGTAACTGTATGACCAGAGCCAATGATGACGTTGTCGGCAGCGGCTGGCACACCATTTGGCGACCAAGTACCAGCTGAGAACCAATTGCCCGAACCGTTACTGGTATAGGTCGTGATGCTCGAAAAGGCGCCAAGCTCACCAACTGTCCAGTCACCATTGATGTTGGTGCTTCCTGTTGTGGTGGCTGGGTTAGCACCCGCCGCACTTGCGCTGTTGGGTGTCTGCCATGCGGATCCATCCCAATACCTCAGGACATAGTTACTTTGGCTACCACCACCAACGTCAGTTGGGTTGAGGTAAGTGAACGAAATATCAGCTGTTGGGCTTGTGATACCCGTTGCGTTCAAGACCCAATACCGATTAGCAGCAGCAGCACCTGCGTTTGCTTGCTTAGCAGCAACTGACCGCATTGACAAGGTGCCACTGCCTATTGTGCCTGATACGTTTGCAAAGGTAATTGGGGTTGCACCATTGCTAGTGCCGAGCAGATAAGTACGATTAAAATCAGAACCTGAAATACCAGTTTTGATCAACTGTCCTGAGCCATTAGTGATTACATAACTAGACCCACCTATTGTGGCACTATTGCCAAGTGTAAGGCTGGACGAACCAAGTGTTAGGGTTGAGTTAGTGGTCAGAACCGTAGAGACTGATAATCCGCTACTGATTGTCTTGTTACCACCAGATATCGTTAAGCCACGGTATGATGCTGACGAACCAAAAGAAGGAATAGACTGCGCACCAGATCCGTTAAAGTGAAACACAGAAGCATTGTCAACTGAGGGGGCTTCGGTGCCAGGGGTAAAGGTGCCCGAGACACCAATCGTACCACCGTTTATGTTCTTAAACTGATCGTTAAAGGTCAAGTTAGCATAGTTGGCATTTTTAATCACTTGCCCACCGGAAGCCGAATTGTAGGAGACTGTACTTGATGCACCTGCTGTAAGCGTACCTGACCAGCTCGATGATCCAGACAACAGTTCCAAGGTGTGAGACCCAGAAGAAAGATCAATATCACCTGCACCAGCAACATTGCTTGTAACCGTTAATGTTCGTGCGGTCGCGTCAGCTGTTAGGCTACCTGCCGTCAAAGTAAGGGTAAAAGGTAATGTAAAGTTGGATCCGGCCGTCACCGTAGTAGGGCTACCAGATGATTTGTTGATCACAAAGCCTAAGTTGCCACTGAGCGAACCTCCACCGACGAGAACTTGATTACCAGCTGAGCCATTGAACGTGATATTGCTGTTGGTGACACCATTATTGAGGCTACCACCAAGGGCTTTAAGTGAGTCAGATAGAGTAACATCCGCAGTACCAGTATTGCTAAGTGTTAGGTTGCCTGACCGCACCTCAAGTGTTGTTAAGGCTAACGACTTATTGGCGCCATTGGTAATTGTCACGGTGCCAGAACCAGTACGGTATACACGAAGCGCCCTGTTGATGGCAGTCACAGTGGCTAAGCTCAGTGAGGCAGTTTGGTTAGGGCAATTCCAGATAAAGTTAGAGAACGTCTGGTTTAGGTTTGCAGGCAAAGATGTTGTGCCGCCTGTGTACTCAACAGTGCTGCCGGCTGACCAAGTAACATTGGAGCTACTAATGACTCCACCATTACCCTCAACCCTAAATGTGCTGCCTGAAAGCATAACAAGCCTGTTTGAGGCACTTCCTCCATCAATAGCTTGGCCAGTGTTTGTACTGGTTGTGGCAGCCCTAGTCAGAACGCCAGAGACGTTGACGGTACAGTTACGGGTATTGGCAACTACTCGAAACAATCGCTGAGCATTATTAAGTGCCCTAACGGTGAGGTTGTTTATGGAAACAACTCGATCAGAAGGGGAAGTGGAAAGCGTACGCACGTCCATACGTCCTCCATCGTGGGTCCAGGTGCCAGAAATGCTGCGGTTGACAGATACGGTATAGTCACAGGTATTGTTGGTACCACAAGTTTGGAGGTTAAAATAATCATAATCAGGGACTGATATTCCGCCACCAGTTGTCAGGAAATACCGCACTGTGTTTCCCGTCGCTGTTGAGCTAAAAGTAATTGTAGCTGGGATCGTGATCGCACCGCCGGCATTCCGAGTGTTATAGCTGAGGCTTGCATTTGTACCTTGCGTCCAGCTGCCACTACCAGCCATACCAGTCAGAAGGACGATTCCTCCATCATTTTTATAGGGCTCAGGTACACCAGCCGAAGTAGGAATAGATATCCCATTAGTTGGTGATCCGATGGTCTGTACAGGCATCACTTGGGTATTGTAATTGGTCACTACGGCACCTGAGTTGATGGTCAGGACGGCATTAAAGATAATTGGGAGGTTGCCACCAAAGCTCAGGTTGCCAGTGACGGTAGCAGCTCCAGTAAAGGTATTCACACCACCTGCTGTATTGTCACCAAGGGTACCCTGAAGACTGCTGGTCCCTGTAACGGTAAAGTCTGCCGAGCCTAGGTTCAGAACCGAACCACTATTCATAGTTAGGGTAGCAATCGAGACCGTGTTAGCAAGGACATTGACCGTCTGGCTTGCGCTGATGACGACATCATCGCCCGTGTTAGGGACGCCACCACTCCAGTTGGCAGCGTTGCCCCAATTTTGGTCGGAGGCCCCAGTAAATGTTGTGGTAGCAGCATGGCTGGCAATCCCGCATAATATCAGGAATGACGCCAGCGCCACCTTCAGTGAGGTAAGCGTTTTCATTGGCTCGTTTTTTTGGATAATTGGTGATGAAATGACTAGGATTTGGAAAAGGTAAATCAGGATCAAGATCTGCCTTGACTATTCCCATGTACTATTTCTTAAAGCTAGAGATAATCTATTAGCGAGGGCCGTGCAGTTGTTTGCCATTGCCTTGCCAAAACTTTGCAGTAGAAAAAGTAAGCATTTGACATAGGCTTAACACTGCGTATTACCCCTTTAAACCATGTTTTGGTTCACGATCCGGAAGGAGGCTCGGAATCTGAAAGTGATCTGTTAGGCAAACATATATGACAGCAGGACCACCCTAATTCTAGAAACGACACTTAGTAGTCCAGATTTGGTTGCGTGTCTTCGCCAAAAAGGCGACAACATTTACAAAATCGTGCTTGATTTGTAAGGATAGGTCAAAAAAAACCCGACAAATCACTAGGATTCGCCGGGCTATCATGTTTAGATGGCATCAAACAACTGTTGATATAGAAGGCCACAATAGGCCTAGTTCTATAGGTTTCCCCGCAAGGCCTGCTCCCGCTCGATGCTTTCGAACAAGGCCTTGAAGTTGCCTTTGCCAAAGCTGGTGGCTCCCTTGCGTTGGATGATCTCATAGAATAGCGTCGGGCGATCTTCAACAGGTTTGGTGAAGATCTGGAGCAAGTAACCTTCGTCATCACGGTCAACCAAAATATTGAGGTTACGGAGCTTCTCGATGTCCTCATCGATAGCCCCTACCCTTTCCTTCAGTTCGTCATAGTAGCTGTCTGGTACAACCAAGAACTGCACCCCACGGCGGCGTAGCTCAGTCACTGTTGCGACGATGTCCTTGGTAGCAATGGCAATATGTTGAACACCGGGGCCATGATAAAAGTCCAGATACTCTTCGATCTGGCTCTTCTTTTTGCCTTCTGCTGGCTCGTTTATCGGAAACTTGACGTATCCATTGCCGTTGCTGACAACCTTGCTCATCAAAGCTGAGTATTCGGTACTGATGTCCTTGTCATCAAAGGTTAGCAAGAGCTTAAAGCCCATAACATCCTCATAAAACTTGACCCAGGTGTTCATCTCACCCCAGCCCACATTGCCAACACAGTGATCCACATGGAGGAGGCCTGTCCCCGAAACCTCCAAGGCACTTTTCATGGCTTTATAGCCAGGCATAAACACTCCTTTATAGTTTTTACGCTCTACGAAGGTATGCCAGGTGTCACCATAAGTAGCTATAGAGGCAATAACCACCTCGCCAGACTCGTCAATCAATACCGTAGGATCTTGTTTACCCACCGCACCTCGGCTTATCGTAGCCTCGTAAGCAGCGCGAGCATCATCCACCCAAAGGGCCAAAACTTTGACACCATCGCCATGCAAGTTGACATGCTGGTTGATTGTGCTGTCCGGAACTAAACTTGTGGTCAAGACTAGTCTGATTTTCCCTTGTTGCAGGACATAGCTTGCACGGTCGCGCACGCCAGTTTCTGGCCCTGCATAGGCGACGAGCTCATAGCCAAAGGCTGACTGATAGTAGTAGGCACTTTGTTTGGCATTACCGACGTAGAACTCGATGTAGTCGGTACCGTTGAGGGGGAGAAAATCAGTTGACATTTTGTCGAAAATGTAGGGGTGTAAAAACAGGTCTAGTCAGAGACCAATTGCGCTGACTGGTCGCAATTTACCCCTCCTATCCTCAATCTACAACCTGATAATGCTCAAATGCAGGTCTGCAGTTTCCCCACCTGACCAAATTAGGGCTTGGCATAGGACAAACGGGTTGGTGCCAGTAACGGATAATAACTATCCATCCCGCCATTGGCCACCAATCCTTGGGCTGCGGCATCCCAGAATCCATCCTCGGTCACCTCACCACCAAACCTTACCCATTGTACTGCCCCGATGATCAAGATCGTTCCATTGACTTTTATGTCGATGCGCTCTGCCAACTCTAGTCCCATTTGTAAAGGCGAGTTTTCGACGGCAGGGGCTGCAAAGTCTGGGTACCGATATTCCGCTAGCCCAACTGCCTCAAATTCACTTTTCCCATTGGGATACTTGGCACTTGTTTGGTGGGCTTGAGGCACCATATCGGCAGTGACCGCACTGAGGGTATAAACATTGGTAGCCTCAATATTGCGCAATGTGTGACGCTCGACAACATCTGGTCGTACAAGGATCCCGACCAAAAACGGGTTGGCCCCTATATGGAACACCTGCGAAAAAATAGCCAAGTTATCTTTGCCGTCTTGCCCCCTGGTGCCTACCAAAAAAGCAGGCTTAGGTGCTGTAAAACAGTTAAGCAACATACCGCGATAACGGCTTGGCAATTCGGCTAATTCAGCTATTTGATAGGTGGTCATGTCAGGATAACTAGGTTGCATATATTTTGTTTGGCCCAAAATCACTGACTGGCAAGTACGGCATACAAAGGACTATTTACCTTCCATCCTGACTAACAAAAAACACGGCATCTGATGATGTTCACCAGATGCCGTGTCAAATTGATAGATGAGCTATTGCCCTCTAAACTCAAAGGCTTACTTCAGGAGCTCAACCCAGCCATTAAGCCCTGTCTTGCCTGCTACCGTCACACGGTAGAAGTAGGTACCTGCTGGTAGATTATCACCCTTAAAGTCGTTGCGGTAGTTGCTTGCCTTGAAGACCTCAACACCATAACGGTTCAGGATCACAACCTCATTATTGGCGTACAAGGACAGATTCTCGATCGTGAAGTGGTCATTCTGGTTGTCATTGTTCGGTGTCCAGACGTTATAGACCTTAATCGGATTCTCGTAAAAGAGGTCCACCTTATTACTATAGACATTGACACCTGGGCCACTGACATTGAGGCGGAACTGCTGGTTGAACCCATCTGGACCATTGTTGAGGACTTTGCAGGTCAAAGGTTGCGGGTTGAAGCTCAGGGCATAAGGCACCAAGTTCTGCTCATCATCCTTACGGCGAAGTAGATCCCCCACCTGTAGTTTGGTTGTCAGTGCAGGATAGGCGTTCCATGTAAAGACCGCATCGTTACCGCTGACTTTGCCCTGCATCCAGATGGTGTTGTGGATGGCAGAGAAGGTCTGGATGTTGCAGCCATTAGTCGCAGCAAGGCGATAACGTAAGCCACGACCAGAGGTTGATGCTATATCATCAGTGATTAGGCCAGTGTAGCCAAGGCCAAATGCTCTGACGGTTTGCCAGTTGTTGGTCGAGTCAGTCCTTTGCAAAAGGACTGGCTGACCTGCATTTAGGCGGCCAGAAGTTGTCTTGACATAAAGCTCAACATCAGTATCCCGCGCCTCAGCAAAGGTGATGTAGTCCAGTGCAATAGTCGTACTATCAAGCCTTAGACTAAAAGCAAGCTCATCACTCTGACAACCTGTGGCTGCTAGCTCATGCACAAAGAGGCTAAATGGCGCTTGGGTACCAACCCAGCGTACTGTTACCGTTCCAGATCCAGCACCATTGACGATGGCACCACCAGTGGTACGCCAAACATAGGTATTTCCACCAACTGCATTGGCTACGGCATATACCTTCGTGATGGTGTCTTGCTGACAAAGGACTGAGTCGTAGGCAGCAAGCACTGGCATTGGTTTAGGATTGATATTGAGCGTGAAGCTTATCGGCCTTCCAAAGCATATCAAGCCTGCAGTGTTAACAGTATCAGACTCCTGTACCAGCAATTTATAGCGACCTGGTGTACCACTCAGGATGGTCAAGTAAGAGGAGTCGGCAGTTGTTGAGGTCGCAGTTTGTAGTCCTGATGGTATGGTCCATTTCACCAAGGTACGACCTGCCGTGATTGGGAAGGCATAACGCATTGGCGCCCCAACATTTTCGCAGAAGGCTAATAGGCCCGCTATTTGTTTGGTGCTATCAGGGGATGGATAAATGGTAATGCTGATCGTATCAGAAAGACCGCGGCAAGCTCCATTTTGTTCCTCTAGCCAAACTTTAGCCACACCAACGCCATTGAAGCGGAACCTAGCCCTAAAAGTACTATCCCCAGCAACTTGTTGCGCAAGTGAATTAGTGCGCCAACGGAAACGAGATCCAGGTACCGAATCAGCCCTGAGAGTTAGCCCAAATTGGGAAGCTTCGTAACTACATATCGCTGGCTGGTTGCTCTGGATCACAGGGCGAAGAACCGAATTGAGGTTAACCGCCACACTATCCGTGCCGCTGGAACAGCCATTATTTGTAGCACTAACATAAACCCAAACTTGGCCTAATTGTGTGCCAAAGTTCGCTGTTACAGA
>CANHWS010000121.1 GCA_947464365.1 Cytophagaceae bacterium
ATAAAACCTGGGGCCATGATGGTTGCAATTGTGCTGACCTCGATTCTTGCATTTGTATCTGGGTTGGCATTGCTTTACCACGCCTTCGGTACCGACCTAACCTATTGGAAATGGTTTTTGGGTATTGGGGTGGCCTGTATCTTAGCGGCCATCACCTACACTATGGGGTTTCGTCCTTATGGTTATGCCGGGCTGGGGGACCTATCTGTTTTTGTGTTCTTTGGGCTAGTGGGTGTGATGGGTAGCTATTTCCTATATGCAAGAACCCTCAATGAGCTGGCCTTCCAAGGGGCTTGTTTTGTTGGCCTGATGAGTGTCCAGGTGCTGAATCTTAACAACATGCGCGACATCGAAAGTGATAAGCTAGCTGGCAAGTTTAGCATCCCTGTGCGCATCGGTATTCGGCTTGCGATGATTTACCATGTATTGCTTATGCTAGGTTCTGTTGTGGCAGCTTCTTTAATACTGAGCCAATTGCCAATCGACCTCTGGAAGATGGTCGTAATCCTGATACCTTTGATGAATTTGTTTGCAATGGTCACGGCTAGCATCACTCGGGTCCGCAAGGGTGAGAGTGTGCAGCTTTTCGATAAACTACTACCTCGGACTGCCATCACAACAGCAGGGACAGTAACGGCATTAGCCATTTGGTCTGCCATTGAGCATTTTAGCATTAACCTTCCTTGATACTTCTAAGGCGATTTTGCCCTTCAGTCCTTAAAACAAAACCTACCAGAATCGACTGGTTAGGCCTATTACCGAATTAGGGAGGCCACAATTGCCCCGATAAATTAGACCAGTTTTAGCTCTAGCCCATTAACTGACAAGGTCTGAACCAATGGCCGAAGTAATGTCAAGGCCTTGTTTAAGGTTTCCGCCCACTCTGAGGCAGGGTCGGACCCTATGGTAATGCCAGCACCGACATATAAGGACACCGCGTCTTTGTTCACCTTCATGGTCCGGAGATTGACATAGGTCCTCAGTTCTTGGCCATCGGATGGGCCCAAATAACCCGCATATAGCTCTCTATTATAACCTTCATTTCTGCTCAGGAATTCCAAGGCTTCTTCCTTGGGACTGCCGCTAGTTGCAGAGGTAGGGTGTAATGCTGTTAAAATCTGCCCAACCTTGACAGGGCTATCAATAGGGACAGACCAGTTCAAAACTGTCTGAAGGTGAGAGACTGGCCCAGCTTGTTGGTTGAAGGGGCCATTGATGTTGACCTCGATATTGGCGGGGTTCCCTTTGGCATCGTGCAGGTCGGCTACCCGATGCTTAATAAAGTCCGTCACATGTGCTTGCTCCCCAAGCTCCTTAGTGCCCCATGGATCAGCTTGCGGGATACTGGCTGGACGGGTACCAGCCAATGAAACGGTGCTGAAATGGTGGGTATTACCTTCGGTTGTCTGCCTAAGCAAAACCTCTGGAGAGGCTGTTATCCAGCGACCAAAATCAGGATGGAATACCATCGACACAAATGCAGAAGGATATAGGCGCTCAAGCTTCAGGAACACCTGCTCCCAAACAATGTCCAAGACATCAGGTGGCATCGACTGCGTATCGGCCGCTTGATCATTCGGCTCGTTGTCTAGAGCCTTAGGTCCAATCCGATAATCAATCCGGTGGCTACATACAATTTTGGAATAATGCCCTAAGCCAATAGCTGTTAAGGCCTCCTTTACCAAGGACTGGTACCTAATGGCGCCATCAGCATGATCATCTGGCAACAAACCCAAGTACTGCGCCACTTGTAGTGATGGAAGCGAGGGCTTACTAAGTTCGGTGTCTTCTGCCAGGGTTAAGTCATCGACCTCTTGGGCTAAAAATGGCCCATTAAGCTGGAAAATTGTAGTCGATGCCCTTTGAGAGCTACCTTCCAGCCCTTGTGCGTTAAAGGGTGACAGCAAAAATTTTGACTCAGTTACCCTAACGTCAAGATCATTGAGGTCAATAACCTCCCATGCTGGTGCTGTTACCTGAAAAATTATACCTGGCAAGCCCTCAGAAATTGGTGTCCTCCAGCGGGCAAATGGCATCTCAACCACCATTTTTTTCGGCGAATGGGTGTCGGATGGGCTAGTTGGCATCGGATTTTGGCTGGTTGGGGGCACAAATATCTATGCCAAAAGCCCTATTTGAACCAGAAACCTAGATTTTTGACCCTTATTTTGATATATTTTTACTCATTTAGCACCAATAGCGAAAATATCGCCTACCTTTACTGCAAGTATTACACTTTTTATTATGACCGGAACGGTAAAATTCTTCAATGAATCCAAAGGATTTGGATTCATTATCCCTGACGACAAAGAGGGTGAAATCTTTGTTCACGTAACTGGCCTTCAAGCCCCTATCAAAGAGAACGACCGCGTGGAGTTCGAAATCAAAGAGGGTAAGAAGGGTCTTAATGCCATTAATGTAAGTAAATTGTAATCAGGTCCGCCTAGGCGGATCGGATACCGATTTTATACCATTGAGCTTAAAGACGTGGCTGTCTAGTATTTGCCACAGGTAATTGCACTGAAAACCGCTATACGTAGCGGTTTTTTTTTGCCCATGTACAGGTCTTGGCTCTTGTGTACAAAAAAGCGGACATATAATCCTCCGATACAGGGTTATGGCAGCAATTCTACTTGTTTGTTTCTGGAATAGGTAACCATGGCCCTAGCACCCATAACTAGAAAGGGTAAAGCTTGAGTATGCCTCCACACCTTAGGAGAACGACAAGCATGTTTGAGTAGTACATACCTGACCATGAACAGCGACTCAAACTAAGTATTCGCTAAGGCACGGCACTACCCTTTTGCTCTGGATAGCTATTTGCCGCCCATTGCGTCTCGTTTTGCTTTTGCAACATTAGCTAGGCTGTCCTGCTTGGCTTTTTTAGAGGCGAGTGGCTCTAGTCTTTTGACAGCAAGTTCTGCATCCTGTTGGTAGGCAGAGTTATTAGTCACTAGTTTTTTGAAGTTGTATAGGGCCTCAGCAAGTTGGTTATCCCGCTCGAGGGCTTGTGCTAGATATAGGGTCGGCAGATCGTCAGTTGTGCTATGGTCCACCGCAAGCTTAAAGTTGGAGATAGCATCGGTCCAGTTTTTGTTTTTAGCCGCCAAGGATCCGAGGCGCAGGTAAGGAACATACAGCTCGGGGTCGAAGAACATGGCCCTTTTGTAATACTCTTTAGCCGTATCAGCTTGGTTCTGACTTTCGTAGAAATCACCAAGGCTGAGGTAGATAAAAGGATCGCGAGGGGCAAAGCGTAAGCCCGAAACGAGGTATTGCTTTGCTAACGGGAAGTTGCGTTTGCCGATGTTGATACTAGCGAGTTTGTTATAGGCATCCACCTGGTCTGGAGCCTGCTCAATGGCCGTTTGCAGGTTACTAATTGCCTTTGTTGTGTCGCCAAGCTCAGCATAGACCAATCCCTTATATAGATATGCAGGGGCATAGCTTTCGGCTACCTTGAGGGCCTTGTTGAGGGCATCAAGGGCCTGCGGATATTTCCGCTGGATGTACAGGATTTGACCTGCGGTGACATGTAGCTCGGGAGTATCTAGACCCTTGAGCTTTGCTTTTTTGATCGCCACGTCGGCCTCGGTCATGTTGGGCAGCTTGACGAAAATCTTGGCTAGGATGAGATAATACTTTCCTTGATTGCTATCCAACGCTGTTGCACGAAGTGCATCGTCATATGCTGGCTTCAAATTGTCCATCTCGAAGTGCAAGGTGGCCCGCCTAAAAAAGTTTTCAGGGTCGGTTGGGTTGGCACCAATGGCATCCGACAGGGCTTTCAGCCGAACGGCATCCGAATAGGTATTCTCAGTCGGGATCTCAGGGATTTTGGTATCGGTTGAGGCCGTTTTGGCACAGCCACCTAGTAGTAGGATTAGGCAACCCAACACAATCATCATTGGCTGACGATACAAGAAACATTGGGTCAAATTGGTGTGCATCTGAGGCATTGTTGGTGGTATGATACTGAAAAGGGCAGCCTGTGAATTAGACATTTCGGTCGTCCGCAGACCACTCGTTTATCACATCAGACACAATATTGGCGATAACGGTTGTCCTAGGCAAATCATAAATGTCAATATGGGCATTTTATCGTGTCTAGGGCCTGATTCGCTACATTTGCCGAATGGAGGTTGCGATCGTTAAATACAATGCCGGGAACATCAGGTCGGTGGAGCTTGCGCTAGAGCGTATAGGCATCCAAGCCATCATCACGGAAGACCATGACCGCCTACGCAATGCCGACCGAGTGATCTTACCCGGTGTTGGTGAGGCAAGCACCGCAATGACTCATCTGAAGGCCAATGGACTTGACGCCGTCCTGCTTGGCCTTAGGCAGCCAGTGCTTGGCATTTGCCTTGGTCTACAACTACTCTGCCAACATACTGAAGAGGGCGATACTGCAGGCCTTGGGATCTTTAATGCAAAGGTCCACCAATTTGAGTTGGCTAGTCAGGGCCTCAAAGTACCTCATGTCGGCTGGAGCCAAATTGCTTTGGCTGACATGGTGGACCAAGTCAATAATCAGCTATTAGACGGAATAACCATGCCAGCCTATGTCTATTTTGTGCATAGCTATTTTGCGACAGTCGGACCGGACACCATTGCCACGTGTACCTATGGCCATCCTTTCAGTGCTGCACTTCGGAAAGGAAACTATTATGCCACACAATTTCATCCTGAAAAGTCAGCAGGTGTTGGCAGCAAAATCTTGCAGAATTTTATTGACCTAAAGGTCTAAAACAACCCGAAAAGCCAGCCACCTTTAGGTTTGTTGTCTTTCAGGAACTTCTTAGCCTCCTTATGGTAGTCCGATTTGCCATCCGAGTACTGCTCCAGCTTGGTGTAGTAACCGATAGCTTCTTCAGTCTGCCTTTGTTGGCTCGCCATGCGTCCCATTTGCATTAGGGCATAGAGATAATAGCCAGAGTCAAAGTCCTCGGTCTGCTCGGTAAAGGCAATACAGCGTTTGTACCATGTCTTGGCTTTTTCGGGATCGCGGTAATTGAATTGGGCATTATAGGCCAAAATAAAGCTACCATATCGCCCCGTTACTGCTTCATAGCCCAGTTTATTGCTATCTACCCTAGCCATGATCTGTTTAGCCTCAGCATCGGCACTGCGCCAGTTGCCTGCCGAGTGATAAAGTCTTGCTATATAGCGATGAAAAAAGCTGTTATTCGGGAAGGTACGGTGCAGGTAGGTCATCGTTTCGACAGCATCCTGAGGCCTTTTTTCTTCGCTAGCGTAGATCCTAGTTACAAACACCTGAGCCTCCACACGTGTGTAGTAGGCTGCCCGCCCTACCTGCTCAAGCTGCGCTAGGCCCTTGGGTTTATCACCTTTAGGGAAAAACATCATGACAGGTCTTAGCAATCGGTAGTTTTCAGATACCCAAACGCTGAAGTAGTTATAAAGCCCTTCACCAAACAAAAACTCAACACCGAGGTCATCGCTATTGGCCTCACGGCTGATCTGCATGTACTCCATTGCGCTACGGCCAGCTAGGGTAGCCTTGCGCCACCATTTGCGGTCACTGTAAAGGCGTCCCTTGAAACCGTATGCCGCCGCCAAAAAGAAAACAGCCTCCATATTGGTTTTGTCGGCTCGATACATCTTTTCGGCCTTCATGACGGTGGTGTCCATGTAGGCATCAAACTGCTGATCGTACTTTTCGTTATCTGGGTCAGGCATAATCTGCCACCAATAGTTCAGCCCTCGCAAAAAGTAAGGCATTGGGTGATCAGGATGTTTGATCTGGAACCAACGGTAGCGATAGTCCGCAAAGTAGAAGTCAAAGTTGTACATGGCATTTACTGCCACCATGACTTCATACCGGGTAGCGATATCAAACAGGAGGTATTTGTTCTTCTTGAGACTATCCTGATTAGGTTGATCTGGGTTAGTCGATGGCAAGTAAAAATCAGTACTATTGGGCCCAACCTTTGGCCAGTGCCTGGCAACCGAGCGTACACCCTCACTCTGGGTATTTCTAGGCCAAATACCAGACAAGGTCGTGCCATGTGCTTTGCCAGATGACAGTAGCATGACGATGAAAAGACTCATCATTAGCTGGTATTTTGTTTGGCTGGCGATCATTGGCATACGTACGCATCAGGATGCTTTATCAGATTTTCGCTTGGTTTTTGGCTTTGTTTTGGCCATTTGGGAGGCCGAACCATTGTCTTCAGTTGGTGCTTGTTGCCCTTCGAGTTTTTCCATCTGGTACCAACCAACGATCGGGAAGTGATCGCTCAGACCAACTTGATCCCAGGTCTCAAAGTTAAGGACCCGAAAGCTTGGGCTACAAAACTGGTTATCTATCCTGAGAAACGGGATCTTGCCATTGAAACTAAAATCAAATCCCGAGCCAGCTTCCTCGAAAGCATTGTCTAGATGCTTCCGGAATGTGGTGTAGGTATAGCTATAAGGCAAGTCATTATAATCTCCACAGACTATCACTGGATAGGGTGATGACTTGATATTACTGTCAAGTAGCCGGACCTGCTGTGTGCGCTCTAAAAAGCCATGTCTTAGTTTACTACCGACTGATTTGGCATTTTGTTTAATCTTCTCGCCCCCACCCTTTGTATTGAGCTCGCGTTCTTTAAGCTGCAAACTATGCAGGTGGACATCATAAACTCGGATAATGCCTTTGGGAGTCCTGACATCTGCGTACATGATTTGGTTGTTGGGGCCATCACTTTTGTGCAATGTTTTGTGGCCAACGATCGGGAACTTGCTGTAGATGATCATCCCTAACTGACCTTGTACCCAATAGGTGCGCCGGGCCTCACTAAAGTAGCGGTACTTAAAGCCTACCTCCTGCATTTGCTCGTCAAAGTCGAAACCGAAGCGTTTGGCGTTGTTGTAATACTCTTGCAAGCAGATGATATCAGCATCTGTACCCTGTAGCCAAGTGACCATTGCCTTAGCTTCCTCTTTGGTGCGATCCCGAACCAGACCATAGCCCTGCATCATCCGGATGTTATAGCTAACGACTTTTAGATCGTGGTGTACGACATCTGGTGACACATTGATCGCTAAGGTTGCCCGTAGGTGTTTAAACCCGATCAGGATAGTTGCTAAAGGGAGCAATAGATGCGCCGGCTTGCTGCGAAAGCCCCACATCAACATAAACAAAAACTGCAGGACTAGGAAAATCGGGATCGTATAGCCAACAAATGGAGCCCTCCAGTTTACCTCAGGCGACACGTCTGTGGCATAATAGGCCGCAATCGTTAGCAATGACAAGATGATGTTAAGGATCATCATCTTGGCCCCTGATTTGCGCCACGCAGTTACAACCATTAGCTTGATAGGGTGCGGCTTGGGCTTAACCTGAATTGGCCCATTAACTCTGGAGGCAGGTGCTAAAGAGGTTTTATTGCCCCTAGACCCGCCCCAAAGCTGTTTCAACCAGCCGACCAACTTGGCACCAATACCGCCACCAGTAGCTGAGGTCTTGGACCGATGATTTGGTGGATGGTTGTTTTTACTCGGCTCCTGATTATACTGCCCACCGACGTTGAGCATCATAGTTCGGATAGCTTAAACGTCTGGTCAATTTTGATGCCCGTTTCGGTCTGGACAAGGGTAGCACACTCGACGACAGGATCATGCTCAAACATAAGGACCCAGTTGTTTGTCACCGCAAGGCCAAGGAAGTCGGCTTTTTCCTGCAAAGTCAATAAAGGACGCATGTCGTAGGCCATGATGTAGGGCAAGGGGATATGACCCGAACTAGGCAACAAGTCAGCCACAAATGCGACTTTGCGACCTTTGTATGGCAGGATCGGGATCATCATTTGCTCAGTGTGGCCATTGACCACATAGACCTGCATCCCGGGCCAGACATGGTTAGCATCCAAGAGGCCACTGCTTGGCGTATCTAGTAAGTTGAGCTGACTAGCCTGTTGAATTGGTAGGATATTTTCTTTGAGAAAGCTTGCCTTTTCGCGCGGGTTAGGCTCAGTGGCCCATTGCCAATGCGCTGCGTTGCTGACATAAGTAGCATTTGCAAATGTAGGTCTGTAACCACCATTACCATCTGAGACCACTGAGCCGCCAACATGGTCAAAGTGCAAGTGGGTCAGGAAATTAATGGCAACATCATCAAAAGCAATGCTATGGGTAGCCAAGGAAGCACGCAGCGAATGATCACCATGCAGATAATAAAACCCAAAGAACTTGGCGCTTTGTTTGTCGCCTATGCCACTATCGATCAGCATGGCTCTGTTGCCATCTATCGCCAAAAGACAGCGCATCGCCCACGAACACATATTGTTTTCGTCTGCTGGGTTGAGCCGTTGCCAAATACTCTTGGGCACCACTCCGAACATGGCGCCTCCGTCTAGCTTAAAATTTCCGGTCTCGATGCTGAATAGCTGCATGGTGTAGTATGGCTGAACTGGAGTACAATAACGTAAAAAAACAGTGATAAAGACTACGAAAAGCCATATTTGGGGCTGATTACTTATAGGTGCCGACCCTAAATTGGCATTGCCGTTCAGGATATTGGCACCAAATTGCAACATGCTTTTCGCACCCCCACCTAACCCTCGTCCGCTCGCCGAACGCATCAGACCAACGAACTTGGCCCAATACATCGGCCAGGATCATTTAGTAGGTCCAGATGGTGTCCTACGTCGAATGGCAGAGCACGGTGTACTTCACTCGATCATACTGTGGGGCCCACCCGGAGTTGGAAAGACGACCTTGGCCCGCATCTTGGCACAGGCTCAAAACCGCCCTTTCATCGCACTGAGTGCCATACAGGTAGGTGTCAAAGAGGTCCGAGAGGTCATCGAGAAAGCCAAGACTCAACCAGGAACCATTTTGTTTCTGGACGAGATCCACCGATTTAGCAAGTCACAACAGGATGCTTTGCTTAAGGCTGTTGAAGAGGGCCTATTGACCTTAATCGGTGCGACAACAGAGAATCCTTCATTCGAGGTTAACAATGCACTACTAAGCCGATGTCGTGTCTATACACTCCGCCCACTTGAGCAACATCATCTAGTAGCTTTACTACGCTCGGCATTGGTTGACGACGATATTTTAGCAGCCAAGGCAATCACTCTGTCAGAATATGAGGCCCTAATCAGGCTTTCTGGCGGTGATGCGCGCTCTTTGTTAAACCTGCTGGAGCTGGTCGTAGATTTCCTGAGCGATGGCAACAAGGGGCCAATCATAATTGACGATTCGGCTGTGATCAAGGCGGCTCAAACCCGTACCGTTCTTTATGACAAGGATGGGGAGCAGCATTATGACATCATCTCGGCCTTTATCAAATCGATTAGGGGGAGCGACCCGAACGCGGCAACTTATTACCTCGCTCGTATGATCGCTGGCGGTGAAGACCCCAAGTTTATTGCCAGAAGGTTGGTCATCTTGGCCAGTGAGGACATCGGCAATGCCAACCCAACGGCCATGGTGATGGCGTCAGCTTGTTTCCAGTCGGTGTCGTTTATCGGCATGCCTGAGTCAAGGATCATCCTATCCCAGATGGTAACCTATTTGGCAGCCTCACCCAAGTCAAACGCTAGTTACGTTGCCATAAATCAGGCGCAGGCTACCGTGGCCAAAACTGGTGACCTACCAGTTCCATTGCATTTGCGCAACGCCCCCACCAAACTAATGAA
>CANHWS010000122.1 GCA_947464365.1 Cytophagaceae bacterium
CGGGCTAAGTGGTCTGCCTCTGGTGCCTATAGATTGGGCGGTGTTGCCGCTCACGATCAACTTATAGCCACCATTGATGGTATAGACATCACTCGTCGTGCTAAAGTTGTGCAGGACACGAATGGCGGGATTGCCTGTAAAGTTAACAGTGCCACCGGTTGCCATATTGAAACCACCAACAGTAGTGTATGTACTAAAGGTTGGCTTGGTCGTGGCATTTGCAATATTACAGATCCAGTTTTCTTGCGGAGCAAACCATGGAGTCCAGTTGTACTTGTTGGTCGGCACGTTACTTTGTGCACCGGTCCAGGTCAGGAAGTCATTGTCTGTGAGGGCAATGTCATCAAGCAGAACGTCATAGCTATTGATGTTGTCAACAGTACCCTCGCTTGCGAAGAAGGCAACAATCAGCTGACGACCAGCATATGCAGCTAAATTCACTGTAAATGGTTTGAATGCGTTGGAAACGCTGTTGGCATTCTGCCAAGCTTCGTTCATGGTGTAAACACCAGTCCAGGTAGTACCGCAGTCAGTACTGACACGCACCTCGACAAAGTCATCAGTACCTGCAAAGGCATTGTGGTCATCGACGGTGGTTGCAGCGGCATTGGTAAGTGCAGACCTAAACCTGAGTTTGGTATTAGCACTGGCATTGATCCGAGGCAAGAATAACCACTCGCGTTTGGTAGCACCAACAAGGTTGACCCTAACAACGGTATCACCGGTAAAGGCAGTGCCTTGTAGCCAGCTAGAGGTAGTACCTGCAGGTACAGCTCCTGTTGCCTCAGACCATCCCGGACGGACAGTTGAAAGGTTAGCACCAGTAAACCTACCACCGTTGAAGAACACAGGGAGCGCTTGCGTACCAGCGTTTACCAACACCAAAGGCGAGGCTGCATTGTTGTTGGTCGGGTTGTCATCCTGCCCAGCGCCCAAGGCCATTGTAGCGCTAAAGGTATAGGTACCTGCTGCGGTGCCGTTAACATTAGCAAAAACATTCAGGACCGAGGTAGCTCCGGCTGCCAAAGTACCACCATTCCAGACAATCGTCCGGCTGAAGGTAGCAGCACCTGTTGCGGTCAAGACGAAAGTAGCTGGCCTTAGCGCAAAGTTGTGTGCGTTGCTGCTCAGGTTCTGGACAGTCATCTGGATCGTTTCGTTAGTTGTAGGGCAGCTGGTGCTAGCCCTCGTGATTGCAGTCAGTGTCAAGTCAGCAACCGATCCATCAAATATGCGGATATCATCGATGGCAGTTTCGCCTGTGGTGCTGGTGCCACGGATGGCACGGAACCTGATTTTGATCACACCGCTATAAGTACCTAGTGGCACAGTCACTTGTTTCCAGGCAGACGTAGCAGCAGTTTGCTGCGGATCTTGACCTGTCATGGTATAGACGCCATTGATCCAGCTACCGTTATGGTAAACGTCGATGTTAAGGACAGGCGAAGTAGCTCCGTAACGGTGGTAGAAGAACCTAATTGCCGGTGTGTTGATCGACCCAAGGTTGATACAGTCAGACGTAAAGGTTGCCACATCACCGCTGACACCATTGGCCGCGGTAGTGTACAAATAATTACCGAGGGCGGTACCGAGTGTGTTATCAACGTTAGGGCCCGAAGAGGCAGAACCTAATGGTCCTTCGCCAACTGCCCAACGATAAGCCGTACCTGACTGAATCGGATCTGCAGTCCAGAAGGTCGGGATACCTGTGGTCACGGTTGTACTTTCTAGGTCAAGGACATAAGGCAATGCCATAGCCGAGTTGCCAACAGTAACAACGGTTGCGGTCGCAAGGGCATCGTTAAGCGGATTTTGGTCATTACTACCGTTAACACCAGCAACTGTGGCATCAATGGTATAGGTGCCAGCAGCAAAAGTATAGTTACCAAGGGTGACGTTGGTGGATGAACCACTTGTCATTGAAAGGCCCGTAATATTGGCTTGTGGTTGAGACACACCATTAACAGACCAGTTGACGCGTACACTTGTTACGTTATCTGTGCCTACATCGCTGATCCGGATAACAACAGGTTGATTTCCGCCAATACATAGGTGTTCAGAAACCAAGGAAACAAGGTTAACGTCTCGTGCGGGTGGGGTAAACTCATAAGCTCCGTTATCAAGCGCACCTGTACGGGTATTACCTTCAATATCGGTATTGATGCCCAATGTTGTCAGACCCGATCCGTCCAGAGCAGGATTAGTAAACTGATATGAGTCCTCGTTAAGGAATAGCGGATTGATGCTCGTCGTACCATCTGTTTTTCCGGCACCAGCTGTCACAAACGCAGCCATATCGGCATTGATGGCACCAAAGAACCCAAAGGCTCCAGGTTTGCCATTATAGATCGTATTGTTCCGGGCAGAGGTGATGTTGGCAACACCAGCAGCAGCAATGTAAAAAGGATACTGGGTAGAAGCCGCGGACCCTAAACTCACGAACAAGTTGTTGTTGAACGTGATATTGGTTGCTGTTGAGGAGAGACCGTAATATCCATAATTAGACCCAACTGTAGAGGTAACAATCGTGTTATGGTATGCCTGTAGGTAATGCGACAGACCTGAGTGATAAATCAGGTAGTTGGCTCCAGTACCAGTTGCATAGACATAGTTGTTGACCAAATTATTAGGATTGGTGCTTGTACCGGCAACACCAGTATAATAGATACCGTAGATGGTGCCACCATAATACCGGATCTCGTTGCGTTGCAGGTCAGATCCATTGGCACCTGTGGTCATATAGATACCGTAGGCGGTAATGCTTGTTCTGGATTGATAAGTTCGGCGAATTTTGTTACCTGCAATATCTGGGTTAGTACAACCAGTGAGGTAAATACCATAGTTACCGTTATTGATAACGTTGTTGAGGACGTGTAGGCCAGGATCTGGAGAGGCAGCACTGATACCAGCCCAGTGTACACCTGTCAATACCCCATTAAAGAACGAGTTCTGGATCGTGACATCGCTGTCAATGCTTGCACTGCTACTAAACACACCAGACGAGTTGCCAGTGGTGGAAGCTGTGGCAAACCCAACCGATTGGAAGTTACAGTTGTTGACAAGAACATTTGACACACCTCCACTTAGGTCCATACAAGTACTGAAAGTCTGGACTGAGTCACCAGTACGTTCGAAGCTGAGTTTCTGGATCGTCACATCGCGTATGCCTAGGCCAGAGAAGACCCAGTTGCTACCAGACGTTGTCGAACCAGGCTGTGTCAATAAGGTTTGGCTAGGTGTTGTACCACCACCTAGGATAGTAAGGCGGGCACCAGAACCAGCACCCGGGATATCACGTAGCTGGACTTTGCCAGTATAAGTACCAGGGGTGATAGTCAATGTTGTGTTACCACAAATACCGCGCGCAGCTAACGAGTCAAATGCGATCTGAATCGACTGGAAATTGGTTGCTGACTGGGCAAGGCCAGGATTTACTGTCGCATTAGCCAAGAACGCTGGGCGATAGGTCCTTGAAGTCAGTTCATTATTAGCAGCATTAAAATCAGAGCTGCCATTTGGCAGGCTAGTCACGACACGGAACTGGTAATAAGATCCGTAGGTATGAGCCCATGGTGTGGTGAACGAAAGTTGTGCTGTCCCACCGTTATTAGGGATGTTAAGGCCGGTAAAGTTTTGAACAACGCCAGTACCTTCTACACCATTAACTGTTACATAATAAGTAGCCCTAACAGATGTCAACGAGGCCAGACCTTGATTGATGACAGTAAAGCTAAGTGTGGAGCTACCGTTAGCACAAACAACATTCAAACTAGGATCGATAGCCGTTACACCTGCATCATCCGTAGGTGGGAATAGCTCGGTTGCACCAATCGTAGGGCTTGTGGCATTCCGACTTACGTTGGCGTAATCGGTCGTGATGCCTGTACCCGATTTGCCTGCGAGAGCCAAAGCTAAGTTTGACGAGGTAAGGTCGTCGTTTGACGCATAACCTGGGTCAACCGAAATGACATTCGTGAACTTATTGCTACTTGCCGTATTCAAAGCAGCTAGGTCAGCCACTGCAGCACCCCAAAAGGCATAGTTGGCAGTTGTAGTAAAAAGGTTGTTATGTGTTGCACTGGCAACAACCAAACCAGAAGTCGAGGCTGATGACACATAGATGGTGTAGCCATTAGTACCTGAGACCACAAAGTTGTTGTTGTGTACCGAAATGCTATTGGTGGTACCCGTGGTGGCCGACTGGTAGTAGCAAACATTGCTACTAGCAGTAGCCGTTGAGCTACCTGCCCTAATATTATTGAACAGAATATCAAGGTTAGCAGTACTACCCAAGGTATAAATGCCGTTAACAGTACCAGCGCCGCCATAGCTTATCTGGTTATTGGCAACAACACTCTTATCTGCTGGGATACCATCACAGTTGGTCATATAAATGCCATAACCAGACGTATATCCATTGATCTTGTTGCCCTGCACCAAAATCTTTCCGTCTACAGCTGTAAAATACATACCGTAAAAGGATGTGGTCTGGGTTTGGTCGTAACGGTCGATGATGTTATTACTCGCCGTAACACCGCCCGTCATAGAGGCGAAATAAAGACCATAACTAAAGGCACTTACTGTGTTACCGGTAACAACATGTGGACCTTCTAGCGTCGCAGCAATACCGTTTAGGCTAACACCATAACCATTATTGTTGAACGTACAGTTTGTAATTGTAGTTTCAAGGTCAATCGAAACGTTGCTAAAAATCGAGGCAGTAAGGTTAGAAGTGGCAGATGCGGTATAAGCAAAGCCGTTGAAGGTGCAGCCCGTGACAGTCAGGTAGTCTGTGCCGTTACTCGCATCAAGACAGCGAGATAATGTAGGTGTACCCGCATAGTTACTACGGTCAAAAACGATATTCTGGATCGTGACATAGTCAGCACCGTTCATGGCCAAGATATAGTTCTGACCGCCGATGCCTGCATCGAATGCAAGCGTAACCGTGCCAGAAGCAGGTTTGATCAGGAGCTTGTTATCTACACTACTACCTGGTATAGCCGCAAAAAGATATTGGCCAGTGTAGGTACCTGCACTAATGTTGAGTGTTGTTGCACCACAAAGGCCATGGGACACCAACGAGTCTAACGCACCTTGCATCGAGGTAAAGTTGGTGGCAGATGTACCGGCACCAGGGTTCATGGTCAGGATACCGCTAAAACCATGGTGGGTCGTGATGCTGCGGGCCGTGTTGTTGCCAGCCACCTGATCTGACTCACCATTGACTGCTCCACTTGTCACCCGAACCTGATAGGAACCTGTGCTCGCATAAGCCATTGGGGTCGTGAACGACAACGTCGTCGAAGCGCCTGTCGCAAGGCTGAGACCTGAAAACACCTGAGTTGTACCCGTACCTTCGACACCATTAACGGTTGTAAAGTAAGTCACCGAAACTTGTGTGACAGGTGATAGGCCTGCGTTGGTGACTGAAAAGCTGACAGGAGTCGATCCTGAGCCACAAAGCGAAGTAAGGCCTAGCTCAACAGAGGTTACGGCAATATCCCTTACAACAGGGAAAATCTCGTCAGCACCAATTGTCGGCTGGCTAGCATCCCTTGTCTGTCCATCAAAGTCTGTTGTGATACCTGTGCCAGATACACCCTTAAAGGCCAGATTACTGTTCTGGATATGCAGATTGGTAGCAGACACATAGTCAGGGTCCAATGTAAAGCTAGTAGGGAACCTATTGCCTGACGTGCTGTTAAGGGCAGCAAGATCTGCGACTGCAGCTGCATAAAAAGCAAACTGAGCTGTGGTCGAGTAGAAGTTGTTATTGCTCGTGGTAATCCCGGTGCCGCCTGTTGCGTTCGAAATATAGACCGCATAGCCAGCGGTGCCATAAATAGCAAAGTTGTTGTTCCGTACCACAATTGCGGATGTCGCAACCGTAGTAGTATTGTACCAAGCATTATGGCTTGCTGCAGTTACGTTAGAGCTACCAGCCCTAAAGTTATTAAAGAAGATATCAACATTGTTGGTAGTCCCCAATGTAGAGAGGGCGTAGGCAGTGCCTGTACCACCCACTGAGGCGAAATTGTTATAAACCTTGCTGCGGTTAGCACTCAGACCTTCGCAACCGGTCAAATAGATGCCATAACCAGAGGTGTAAGTATTGATGGTATTGTTATTGATCTGAAGACGTCCATCTACACCGCTACAGACTAACCCTTGGAAAAGAGTAGCGCTAGGGGTTTGGTCATATCGGTTAATTACGTTGTCGCTTATGGTTGCCCCACCTGCTATGCTAAGGAGGTAAATCCCGTAATAAAAGGTGTTAATCGTGTTACCAGTTATCGTGTGGCCACCTTCATCGGTAGCAGCAACTGCTGATAACGCAATACCTGATCCATTGTAGTTGAAGGTATTGTTGGTGATCGTCGTTGCAAGATCTGTACTCGTATTACTGTAGATGCTTGCAAAAGCATTGGTGGTAGCACCTGTGCCAAAGTTGAATCCGTTAAAGGTATTGCCTGTCACGATGGCATAATCAGACCCACCGCTGATATCCAGAATACGCGACAAAGTTGGCGTAACCGAAGCAGCACTCCTGTCAAAAGTAAGACCTTGGACGGTTACATAATCGGCACCATTAAGAGATAGGATGTAGTTATTGCCTGTCGTCGAAGCATCAAATGCAAGGGTGACGGTGCCAGACTCTGGCTTGATGGTCAATCTGTTAGCAGCGCTTGAGCCCGTCAAAGCATTCAGCTGATATTGACCCGTATAGGTGCCCGGTTTGATGTTGAGTGTTGTTGCGCCGCAAAGTCCACGAGCATTAAGCGAGTCAATAGCTGCCTGAATGGTCGGAAAAGTCCCGCCACTGCCAGCGCTAATGGTGCCAGAGTAACCACTCTTGAAGAAGGTGGAGTTGTAACTGTCGTTTACAGCATTTTGGTCTGTGGTGCCGTTTATCTCGGTGATCACAAATTTGAAACGGACATTACGTGGCAATGATGCTGGCAAGGTGTAATTACCGAGGCTGACGTCCGTTGATGCACCTTGGGCAATATTGAGGCCAGTGGCAGAAACATTACCCTGCAACACGTCATTGATAAACCAGTTGAACTTGACACTTGTCATGGCATTACTACCGACGTTCTGGATCGTGGCTGACAAAGCTGTACTACCACCACTACACATCAGAGAACTTATGGCTGGGCTACTTACGACGTTGATCGGTGCTGCATCACGCGTTACCGTGCTAACATCAAAACTAAAGGCAGGTATAAAGCCAGAGGTTGTGCCTGTTGTAGCAGTAGAGTAGGGCAAGGCAGTATTACCAGCTGATGTTAAACGACGTAATGGTGTGGATGTACTGGTTGATCTGACCGAAATCCCGTTAGTTGGTGTACCCGTATATTCCGTTTCAATAATGAGGGATTGAGTTGCGTTATAGGGAAAGGGCGAATCAAGGGTGATCGAAAACCAAGTATCGATAGTACCAGTGCCCTGGGTAAAGGTTGTGCTGGTGAAGACGGTTGTTAAGCCAGTTACAAGGTTATTGTTAGGAAAGGCCGTATTCGCAGTTTGGCCCATCCTTATCTGGAGGTTCGCCATTGACAGCGCATTGGTAGCCGTGGCACTGCGTCTAAAGTAGATCTTGGTTATTGATCCACTTAATGCACCAGTCAACTCAGCTGCAGGATACAGTACTTGATTACGTCGTGAGGTTGCACCCGAAAGGTAGGTGCCAGACGAAGAGGTTGTAGCCGTGGACCAAGATACGGCGCCTTGCCCTTGGACTAAATCTGGCAGGAGGACTGCGCAGACTGCAAAGAGTCCGAGCAATAGTGCCCTAAATTTTAACGCTGGTGTAAACATGTGTCCCATGAAGCAAGTGACTGTTTGTAAAATATTGTGAATCTAAAAATACTGCAACCAAAATCAACTCAGAGGAGGATCGATAGTAGCCGCAATACCCTAGTAAATTTAAGGCCTTTTGCGGCTAAATCCACTTGCCAACTAAACCAAAGGGGGCAGGGTTTTCAAATTTCTGCACCTTCTGACCTCATTTCTTGCATACTTACCAGGCACCAAAGTCAAAAAACAGCCACTGATGCCACTACGGACCGAATTTCGTGATTATCCACAAGCATCAATATTTTTTAGGCAGGGGCAAAAAAATAACACAATTGCGCAAAACTAACAACACCTATATTCGCTCAATTCCACAATAACAAAATTTTATTTGGCAAATACCCCCATCTGAACGAATCAAAAGGCAAACTCCAAAATTTCTAAGAGACCCAAAACCCAAATTGCACTATTATGCACTAAAATTATTGAATTAACCCTCAAAATCATATATAAGCTATTTTATTTGTCAAAACCAATATACATAAGTTTTCAATATTGATCCTCAATTTTCTATGACTTTGCAATCAGCCAAATAACCTGACACTGAAAACTGCAAGTCCATACTCCTAGTTTATCAGGTCATGATGCAATGCTGCAATCATGTTTGGGTTATCATAACACAATTACAACACCAGGGACATTCAGCTAGCTGGTGGTGCCAAATACCTTTCCTTTTTTGGCCACCTTCAGGTCACCCAAAAGCAATGCTGCCCATCAAACGCAAACCGGACCCGACCGCCTAACCACTATAGGTTGACGACCAGGTCCGGTTGGGATTAGCCCATAAAGCAGGGTTGGCTTTGGTCTCGTTATAGACAGGGGCGTCCTATCTGTCAACTTACTAGTCTTGCCCTAGACCGTCCGTTATGCCTTGCGAGGCCCATTCCTGCAATCAGTCTTTAGAGGGATTGGTAATACGGCAATAGTTGCTGTTTTGCAAAGTCAGCCAAAGTGGTTGGTGTGCTATACGCGTCTGTGCGGGTATAGTCACCACTAAAAGTGCCATTATTCATGGAGTCAAACAACATCAGGTAGCCATCAATGATGGTTTGTTTGAGGCCAAAGCCTAGCATACCCGCCACGAACTGCTCTGGTGTGGCCGGCACAAATGGCAAATGATCGAGGCCAAAAACCTGGCCCAATGTGGCGGCAACTTCCGTAAACGATAGGTCCGCAGGCCCCGCAACGTATGTGTAGCTGAAGCCCGAGAAGTCCAAGGCGGCTAAGCGTTTGACTGCTACTACCGCAATGTCTGCAGTGGCAACAATCGCAATCTTGACATCAGGACTCACTGTGGCCCCTGTTAGGATGCCGTGCTGTTTTATCAAACCGATGTTGTTGAACAGGTTTTCCATAAAGTAGGCAGCCCTCAAGGATAGCACATTGACCCCGGATAAGCCAGCATAGGCTTGCTCTAGATAAGCAAGGCCGTCAACAACACCTGCCCCCTTGCCAAGGTGGGCACCGATACTACTCAGGATCACGACATTTTTGACACCAGTAGTTTTGGTGGCACCGACGAAGGCATCCGCAACATGACGTTGGTAACCACCAAAGTCCTCGGTGATCATATTAGGAGGGATCAGCGCAAAAAAAGCATCTCCCCCTGCCAAGGTGCGGGCCATGAAGGACTCATCACCTAGGTCACCGATGGCAAGCGTGGCACCTGCTGCCTCAAGCTCTGCAAGGCGGGCGGCATCACGACCGATAGCGACCACCTCGTGTTTGGCAGCCAGGAGATGTTTGGCAGTCAAACTGCCGATATGCCCTGAGGCACC
>CANHWS010000123.1 GCA_947464365.1 Cytophagaceae bacterium
ACCAACAAAGACACCATCTTCTATGATGACAGGTGCAGCTTGCACAGGCTCTAGAACACCACCTATGCCTACCCCACCACTAAGGTGGACATTAGCACCAATTTGGGCACAGCTACCGACAGTTGCCCAGGTATCAACCATAGTACCAGGCCCAACAAATGCTCCGATGTTGACATAGGATGGCATCAATATCACCCCGCAACTAAGAAAAGCACCGTATCGAGCAACAGCTGGCGGAACCACACGCACACCTAGAGCTTCGTAGTTGGTTTTGAGGGCCATCTTGTCATGAAACTCAAAGATGCCAAGCTCGGTTGTTTCCATTTTCCTGATTGGGAAATATAGGATTACAGCCTTCTTGACCCACTCATTTACCTGCCAACCTGAAGGCTGACTCAGATTAGGCTCAGCTACCCTCAGCTCGCCAGCATCTAGTAGTTTGATGGTTTGGTTGATGGCATCGATGGTCGAGTGCAGGCTAAGCAAACTGCGGTCAGACCAAGCGGCCTCGATGGTGGTTGCTAGCTCCTGGATATTGGTAAGGCTCATTGCAAAGGGAGTAGGTTTTCAGGATAATCAGTTGTGTTATGGCAGGCCAACTGCTTGCCACAGATCTTGTTTGCTGCGATCAGGCAATATTACGTCCTTGGTGCTACATTTGGCCTATGCCAGCTGCGCCAAGCCCCAAGTTTGTTCCGAAAAAGATTGCCTTTGCGTCGGTGCTCAAGCCTGTGCAAGACACCCGGATGTGGCAGAAAATGGGACGGTCAGCCTTGGCCTCTGGGCGATATGAGGTACTGGTTGTGGGTGCTGGTGCAGCCCCAGCAAGCGGCCCAAAGGGTGCCAGCTTCTACCCTATTTTTGGCGGATCTCGGTTGGGTATTTGGCGCTACTTCGTGAGCCTAAAATACGCTCAATTTTTATGGTCACATCGGCCTGATATACAGGTGGTTTGCAGCCCTGAGCTGCTGTTTGTGGCCTGCCTTTATCGCGGGCTCTTTCGGTCAAGTCGGCTGGTGTATGATGTACGAGAGAACTATATTGCAAATATATGGTTTACAGATGGTTACAATGTATTGATTCGACCAATTTTAGCAGCCTATATTTCAGTTCTGGAGCGGCTCGCAACCTTGGTGGCTGACCAAATCTGGGTAGCGGAAGCCTGTTATCAGGAAGAGCGGCCGAGCTATTTTGGCAAGTCCATTTTGCTACCAAATCTCTATGACCATGGGTTGGGATTTAGGACGGAGCCTCCTGAAAATCAAGATCCAGACAAACCTCTGCAACTATTGATTTCGGGCACATTGGGCAGGCACTATGGCACCCTCGAAGCCATCACTTGGGCAAAAAAACTGGCTGCAATTAGGACGATCAAGTTAACCATATCGGGCTACGCAGCAGATCTTGAATACAGCAAGTTGGTCATGGAGGCTTGCCAAGGTATTGATTGGATTATCACTGAAGGTATTACCTCCATGGTTCCATACTCGAGGATTATTGAGCTGACTAAGGAGACTGATTTCCTACTTCTACCCTACCTACCCAACCGCAGTACCCAAAACCGGATACCAACCAAACTCTACGAAGGACTGGCTTGGTTTGTGCCGATGTTAGTGTCCTATAATGGTGTTTGGGCCGCCCTAATCAAAAACCATGACGCAGGGCTCGTGCTAGATTTCAACCAGACACCAACACCCGATTTGGTAAATCAGCTGGACACTCATCCATTTTATCGCAGGGGGCTAGACATAAATCTGGATCCTATTTTTTGGCAGTCGATAGAACCAAAGTTCTTGGACTCGCTTGATGCACTCATACCTTAAGTCAATAGCAACAGTTGGCAACTAGGCTATTTCTACCTAGTTTTATTGGGGTTTGACAGCCCCATTACTGAGTTTTTGGGTGGCTTAAAGGCCAATGGCCTGTTGTTAAGGATAATAATGTGATGTTAAAACAACTATCTGGTCAATAATTTGGTCTTATTGTTGTGAGCTAGTTCGACACCAGTCGTGAAAAACGAGCAATCCCGCCTTAAATTGACCTCAAATCAGGATCCGACCAGACCATGCCAAAAACACTGACAAGACTATTCCTGGCGTGTTTGCTATTGCTGCTCTCAATCAGTGGCAGCTGGGCTACGCATATTGTGGGTGGAGAGTTCAACATGAAGCACCTGATTAACAACCGCTACCGGGTGCAGCTCACTATATATTTTGATGACATCAATGGCAACCAAGGTGCCATTGACCCAAACATCACTGTCCACCTCTATCGGCAAAGCGACAATGTCCTGATCACCGATTTTGACCTTCGACTTAGGGAACAAACTGCATTTGTGGCTTCGTCAAATCAACGCTGTGGGTCCAACACCCTGAGCACAAGGATACTGAAGTATTACGAAGACCTCGAGTTTGATGCCAATGCCTTTACCGATCGGGAAGGTTACTACCTATCCTACGAACGCTGCTGCCGCAATGCTGCGATTTCGAATATTCGGAACCCTGGGTCTGTGGGCCAAACCTTTTATATGGAGTTCCCTTCGATGACCATCAATGGGCGTCGGTTTATCAACTCCACCCCTGAATTTACTGTTCCGCTAAATGACTATGCTTGCTTAAATCGGCAGTTTGTTTTACCCTTTAACGCCATTGACGCCGATGGTGACTCGCTACTATATGAGCTAGTGGAGCCATTGATAGGCAACTCATCCAACCAACCTGGGTTTATAGTCCCGCCCGCTTTCCCCAGGCCTTATGCAACTTGCAACTGGGCACCGGGGTACAATGCCCAAACCCAAATCAGGGGTAGCCAACCCCTCCGGATAAATGCTAGAACTGGCCTGCTCACTGTTGTTCCTGGTTTCACTACAGGCTTGATGGTCTTTGCAGTTCAGGTCAGGGAGTTCCGGAATGGGCAACAAATCAGCCTGACCAGACGCGAATACCAACTCCAAGTGCGCGACTGCCCACCAGTTGCAGTTCCAAACCTCAATGTATCGTTTGGTGGCTGGTCTCGCAATGCGCCTAACGTAGTCGTTAATACCAATAGTGGAATTAGGATACCGATCGATATTGGTGCCCTTCTGAATCAAGCTCCGAATGCAAGTGTTTGCCTTACGGCGACGGCCCTCAACTTTACACCTTCTGCTCCTCTGCTCAACACACCGAACCCTTGCTTCAACATTAACAATAACACAAACAATGTAACTGCTACACTTCAACTGCCAGAGTGTAGCCGGACTTTAGGTACGCCATACCGCATTAGACTCACTGCTTCCGTCGATGCCTGTCCGCAGCCTACGATCGATACGGTGCTGCTTAATATCTACGTGAACCCAATTCCGATTTCGAAACCTGTAATCACTACCCCTCTGCTGGGCAACAAAAGGGTGGATACTATTTCGGTATTGCGTGGCCGTACACTCAGCCTCCAAACCTGGGCCAAGGACACGAACAGAAAAGCACTGGCCATTGAAGTCACACAGTTTAATACACCAAACGCAGGAGGTCCTTTAGTATCGACCGCAGTAGGGCGAGATAGCGTATTTCTATCAAGCGACTGGGTGGCCGAATGCCCAGCTTCTAACCAGGGAGTTAGGTACCAGATTGTCGCCAAATCAACCGTATGTGCACAGATAGCAACAGATACCTCTTGGTTATTCGTCAGGGTGGTAGATCCAAATTTTAATGAGCCCATTGCTTTTACGTCGCTACGACCTCAGCGTTTTGTAGCCGATACGGTGGTAGTCGATGCAGGACAGGTCGTGCAATTTTCTGCAACAGGCCAAGATACAGCCCAGCGATACACTTCCCTGCGAATGATCGGTAGCAACTTTCCAGACCAGGCCTTTAATGGCCTTATACGAAGTGACAGTAGTGCCTCAGGGATTGTGACATTGCCTTTTAGCTACCGGACTTCTTGTCGGGATCTGAATATTCTGCCAGAGGTTTTGCTGGTTGCCAAAAACCGTAGTTGCGATACCTTAGGATTTGATACCATTAGGGTGGTCATTAAGGCAATACCTCCACCAGATGGCTTGCCCACTATCAACACTACTATAGACACTAACAGGATCAACAAAGGAACTATCTTCTTAAGCCCAGGGGAGGTTTTACGTTTTGATGCCATCGGTAGTAGCCCCAACTTGCTTAATACCAAGGTCGTGGCGCGTGGCCAAGGTTTCCGCCAAACAGAGCTTAACACCGAGTTTGCATCAACCAGTGGATTTGGTAGCGCAAGATTGCCCATCACATTCTTAGCCCGCTGCGAAGACATTGGCAACCAATCTCGACAGACGATCTACTTAAAGGTCATCAACGACCCTTGCCGGATTGATCAGTTCGACAGCCTGTCCTTCAATATCATCGTTCGAGATACCAATAAGGCACCAATCGTCTCGGCAGAGGTGCTGGCACCAGAGCCAGAACAGCTGTCCGGTGGCAACATGGTTGTAACAAGGGGTATTTACGTCAAGGAGCAACTCCTGATGCAGATCAAAGTTGACAATCCCGACAGTAGTTTGGTCAGAATACGCTTGGTGCCTTCGGGTTTTACGCTAAGCCGCTTAGGTCTATCGAATGTGGAGGTTACAGGTAGACAATCCTTGGTTTATCCTATCAACATCAGCCCAACTTGTAACGTTTTGCTTGGCAAACAGCGTGAAACCTTTAGGTTCAAAGCTTTCGTGATTGACTCGATCTGCTTCCCTGGCTATCGTGATTCAATCAGTATCAACCTTGAGATTTTTGACTCAGCCTCCAGAGATTTTACCCCACCTAATGTTCTGACCCCCAACGGTGACCAGAAAAACGATGAGTGGAACCTAGAGAAATTACTCCCACCCGATAACTGCCTTGATCAGTTTGAGTCCGTAAGGGTCTATAACCGATATGGGGCCCAGGTCTATTTTGCAGAAGAGCGGGACTTTGTTTGGAGGCCAGGTAATCTGCCTGCCAGTACCTATTTCTGGATCATTAAGTACCGAAACAAAAGCTACCGTGGCTGGATAGAGGTTCTCTACTAGATACTTCGGCATTTATGGAGCGTGAGGCATAGGTAGGGACCTTGCCAATGACATGCTACAGATTGCCAAAAACAAAAGCCGCCCAACGCATAACGTTAGGCGGCTTTAATTTTGTAGTGGGCCAGGAGGGAATCGAACCCCCAACCTGCTGATTATGAGTCAGATGCTCTAACCGACTGAGCTACTAGCCCATCAAACGCATCTGCTGGCAAATAGGCCAAACGAATTGTTGATTGGGTGCAAAACTAGGTATTTGGGACAACGGAAGCAAACCTAGCCGAAAAGAATATCGACATGGGTAAAGAACTCAGCCAAAATAGGTGTGGCCTAACGATAAGTTTCTCTATTTTTGGCCCGCCGATTAGGTTGCTATCCATCACCCAGTACAAGGGAGGACCTAAAGGGCATCAACACAGAAAAACAAGTCATCTCACCCATGTCAAACAAGACAGCCATCACCGTTGCTTATGGCGACGGTATCGGTCCGGAAATCATGAAGGCCACCCTGGACATCATCCAGGCAGCTGGTGCCCAGCTCGAAATTGAAGAAATCGTTATTGGTCTCAAAGCCTATCAGGCTGGTTATGACGCCGGTATCGCCCCTGAGTCATGGGAGTCCCTTCGCAGGACCAAGGTGTTTCTGAAAGCCCCAATCACAACTCCACAAGGTGGTGGCTTCAAAAGCCTCAATGTGACAACTCGCAAAATGCTCGGTCTTTTTGCTAACGTCAGGCCTTGTATCAGCTATCACCCATACGTCGATACCAAACATCCGAAAATGGATATGGTGATCGTCCGTGAAAACGAAGAGGACTTGTATGCTGGTATCGAGCACCAACAAACGGACGAAGTTGTCCAATGTCTGAAACTCATCAGCCGTCCTGGTTGTGAGAAAATCGTACGTTACGCTTTCGAATATGCCCGTCAGTATGGCCGCAAGAAGGTAACCTGCTTTACCAAGGACAACATCATGAAACAGACCGATGGTTTGTTCCATGCCGTGTTTGATGAAATCGGTGCTGAATACCCTGATATCGAGCGTGACCACTGGATCATTGATATCGGATCTGCTAAAATGGCTGATACACCAGAGGATTTTGACGTCATCGTGACACTCAACCTCTATGGTGACATCATCTCTGACATCGCAGCACAGATTGCAGGCTCAGTTGGCCTAGCTGGTAGTGCCAACATCGGTGCCAATTGCGCCATGTTCGAGGCTATCCATGGTTCTGCCCCTCGTCGTGCTGACCAGAACGTAGCTAACCCTAGTGGCTTGTTGCTCGGTGCTGTCCAGATGCTGGTCCATATCAACCAACATGAAGTAGCTGCCAAGGTCCACAATGCCTGGCTCAAGACTCTTGAGGATGGCTACCATACCTACGACATCTATAAGAAAGGCCTAAGTGTTGACATGACAGGCAAGTCTGCCTTTTCGCAAGACACATTGCATGGCAACGAAGAGAAAGGAATTCCTAGCCTCATCAAACGTGGTGTAGATGGTGCCCTTGGTACCAAAGAGTTTGCTCAGGCTGTCATCGAGCGTCTCGGTCAGAAACCTGTCAAGTTCACCCCTGTCGAATACAAAGCCGTTGACTCACACGTCAAGCATGGCGTATATGTCCGCAGACCAGCCGCTAAAAAGGACTTGGTTGGTGTAGATATGATGGTACACTGGAGAGGTGACAATCCTGCTGAGCTTGCCGAAAAGGTGAAAGCCCTCAATGTGCCAAACATCGAGCTTAAGTTTGTCAGCAACCGTGGGATCATCGTTTGGCCTACTGGGTTCCCAGAAACCTTCCTGAGCGATCACTGGCGTTGCCGCTTCTTCAGCAATGGTGCTGAGCATACCCCGATTAGCCACAAAGACATTTCGAACTTATTGGCTGCTGCTGGTGATGCTGGTATTGACTTCATCAAAACAGAAAACCTTTGCCGTTTTGATGGCAAGGATGCCTTCTCTAAAGGTCAAGGTCAATAGTTTGATCTAACAAATAGGGCTTCCTCAAAAGGATGCTAACAATGCGATGCCTGTCCCGTAAGATACGGGGCAGGCATTTTTTTGGGCTCTGCCCACCCACTAATAGTCAAAATGTGGACAGTTCTGGATAACACCATTAGGCATTTTCATGTCAAAATATAAGGTCATGTGGCGAATATTATAATTAAATAGGTTAAAGTGCCTCTAAATTTTAGGGCCTCTTGCTGTTTTGAGACACTATTTTTCTAATTTTGCCTTACAATCCAACCCCTAAAAGACCAAATGGCTTATTTACGATTTAAGGCTCTCGACTTAGTGAACTCTAGGCCGCCTGTGCCCGTCAACGTACCTAGTGTACGGGTCAGTGACTATTTCGGCACCAACGTCTTCAGCAAGTCTGTGATGAAGGAGGTATTGCCTAATGATGTTTACAAAAAACTTTTGGCAGCCATCGACCGTGGCGAAAAAATCGAAGAAGATATTGCCGACGCTGTTGCTGCCGGGATGAAAAACTGGGCCATCAGCAAAGGGGCATCGCACTACACGCATTGGTTCCAGCCTCTGACAGGTGCCACGGCTGAAAAACATGACTCCTTCTTTGACTTAGACGATGACAAGGCAGTCGAGAAATTTAGGGGTTCGGCTTTGGTACAACAAGAGCCTGACGCCTCATCGTTCCCGAACGGGGGGTTGCGCAACACCTTTGAGGCCCGTGGCTATACTGCTTGGGACCCTACCTCACCTGCCTTTATTATGGATAATGCGGTGGGTAAAACCCTCTGCATTCCGACCATTTTTGTGTCCTATACGGGGCACGCCTTGGATAACAAAACCCCGCTACTAAAGGCCTTATCTGCTGTCGACAAAGCAGCAGTATCCGTTTGCGAGTACTTTGACCGTGATGTCACCAAAGTGGTCGCAACATTAGGTGCAGAGCAAGAGTACTTCCTTGTTGACAAGGCCATCTATATGGCCCGCCCTGATTTGGTCATGGCAGGCCGTACAGTGTTTGGCCACTCACCTGCCAAAGGTCAGCAGCTAGAAGATCACTACTTCGGTTCAATCCCTAGCCGTGTCCATGCCTACATGCTGGACTTTGAGACTGAGGCCCTCAAACTTGGCATTCCGATCCGGACTCGCCATAATGAAGTCGCCCCAAGCCAGTTTGAGTGCGCGCCAACTTACAGCGAGGTTAACCTAGCAGTTGACCACAACCAACTATTGATGGATGTAATGTCCAAGGTGGCTGACAAACATGAGTTGCAAGTCATCTTCCATGAGAAGCCATTTGCTGGCATCAATGGTAGTGGCAAACACAACAACTGGGCCCTCAGCACCAACACAGGCAAAAACCTCTTGTCCCCAGGCAAGCGCCCTAAGGACAACCTTTTGTTCCTAACCTTCTTCGTCAATACGATAAAAGCAGTGCATGACCATGCGGATTTGCTCCGTGCCAGCATCGCTAGCGCAGGTAATGACCATCGCCTTGGTGCCAACGAGGCCCCACCAGCGATCATGTCTGTCTTTGTTGGGTCTCAGCTTTCTGCTGTCCTAGATGCACTTGAGGCCAACACTGACCTGATCGAGAAAGGTGACAACCTTTACCTCAAGCTTGGCATCGACAAGATCCCTGAGATTTTGCTCGATAACACCGACCGCAACCGGACCAGCCCTTTTGCCTTCACAGGCAACAAGTTTGAGTTCCGCGCTGTTGGTTCGTCTGCCAACTCAGCAAACGCAATGACGGTGCTTAACACCATCGTTGCTAATCAGCTGATCGCTTTCAAAAACTCAGTGGATGCCGACATCGAGGCTGGTGCTAAGAAAGAAGTAGCCATCATCAATGTGCTGAAGGAGTACATCAAGGCTAGCAAAAAGATCAGGTTCGAAGGCAATGGCTACGGTGACGAGTGGGTTGCAGAGGCCGAAAAGCGCGGCCTGAGCAACATCAGGACAACACCAAACGCCCTGAACGCAATGGTGACCCCTAAAACGGTTGAGTTGTTCGAGCGCCATGGTATTTTCACAGGTGTCGAGCTAGAAGCACGTCATGAAATCTACCTTGAGGAGTATATCAAAAAGGTCCAGATCGAGAGCCGTGTGATGGGTGACCTGGCCCTGAACCACGTCATCCCGACTGCCATCAAGTACCAAAACAAACTAATCGAGAACGTCAAAGGACTGAAGGATATTGGCCTAGGTGAGGAAGTGTATGGCAATACCCTCAACAGTATCAAGGAAATCAGCCTACATGTTGGCGAAATCCTAAAGAATGTGGACGCCATGGTTGAGGCACGCAAAGTTGCCAACAAGATCGAGGATACACATAAGCGCGCCAATGCCTATTGTGACGACGTCAAGGAGTACTTTGAGGTTATCCGCTACCATGTAGACAAACTCGAGCTTGTGGTGGACGACGAGGACTGGCCATTGCCTAAATATCGCGAGATTTTGTTTATTCGCTAGTCTAAAAGATTAATTACAATTAATCTCAAGATTAAAGCCTGATCCTGCTAAAGTGGGGTCAGGCTTTTGCTTCTAAACATTTCG
>CANHWS010000124.1 GCA_947464365.1 Cytophagaceae bacterium
CGCATGTTTTCGTAATACCAAATACGGGCGTCCTCACGGGTACATTGGCTTGCTTTTTCGGACGTGAGACTAGTGCCGTAGGGGTGCCCCTTGAACAGAATGTGTCTAAATGTAGTACTTGCTAGGTGCGCATTCTTTTGCTCTTGTACACTAAGTTGCTGCACAGTTTGTGCTTTTAGCCGTTCGAAATCAGTGTGGCCAAAGGCAGGTGCATAAAGCATCTCAGCGACAAGCGCTAGGACTGGCTCTGCCATTTTCTCGAGGCAATGGATGGATATGCCAAGTCCATCGCTGGAGTAATCAATGTCAAGAAATGCCCCCAAGGATGCCACCGCCTCTGCAAACCGAGCTGAAGACTTAGTGGTGGTGCCCTCTAGCAGCATCTTGGCCGCATAACTTCCGATGCCAGGGATAGAGCTAGTATGCCCTGCCGTGTTAAGCAGGATATTGATACCAACAACTGGCTGCACTCCTGATTTAACCGTCCAGACGGGCACCGTTGGCGATAACATAATTTGCTCGGCCTTTGGCAAGGACATCATCCGTAGAGGATGAGAGGCAGGTGGCGTCGTACGGTCGAGGGTGGGTATTGTGGTCATCAAGTAGGTTGCAGCTAGTGGCTGGGTTGCAATTTAGAGCCTAGCGACATAAAAAAAACCTACTAGTTCAAACTAGTAGGTTTTATTCTGGCAGGTCATCGCTGATGAGTGTTAGGAGGTGGCCCCCTACTCTACGATCGACTCTTCCTTGATTTTCTGTGCCTTGGTATCTGATAACGAGAAGTGCAGCGAAAAGCGTAGCGTCTCGTTCAGTGGATGGTTGACATCTGTGGCGATAACGTAGGCTAGATCAAGACCAAAAACTTGGTAGTGTAGGCCTATGCCTGTAGTAAAGTAGCGGCGGTTGCCTTTCTCCCGATCTTCGTGGAAGTAACCACCGCGCACTGCGAAGAGGTTATCATACCAATACTCTAGTCCGACACCCCACTGGATCTCGCTCAGTTTTTCTGAACCACCACCTGGTGCCGAATAAAGGGACTGGAACATCCCTTGAAACAAGGGAATATTGTCAGGGACTGTACCGTTGACAGGAGTAGGCACCATCAGCTTGTTGGCATCGACAGCGACAGTAAACTTATTGAATTCGTCAATCTCAGTGGTGAGGGAGGTACCAAGGCGCAAGTTGGTCGGGATAAAATCCGCCCGCTGGTTGTTGCTGTATGACACCTTTGGGCCGATGTTAGATATAGAACCTCCAAAGGCGAGCTCGCTAGGGTTGCCAGCGATTGATAACTCGGTCTTGTAATAGGCACCAAGGTCCACACTAGCTGAGTTGACAGCTTGAGCCTGAACACCTGTCGAATTGGAAAAATTGCCCGAAAGATCTGAGTTAATATAGCGCAGCGTGGCACCAACGCCAAAGTTTTCGCTCAGGGCACGGCTGTACGTGGCATAAAGGGAAAGCTCACGCGGATTGAAGGTTGCAACTGCTCCTCCGTTCACATCCGTAAACTGAAGGCTTCCTAACGAAAAGTAGGTAAAGCCCATCGCAACAGCATCTTGTTTACTAAGCTTGTAATATCCAGACAGGTTGCTGAGGTACACATCGTTAGCCAGCTTGCGGAGCCAAGGAGTGAAATTAACGTTGACACCGTATGCCTTCTGGACAAAGTTGAGCTTACCAGGGTTCCAGAAAGCTGAGTTGCCGTCTGGGCTAGTGGCGGCACCAACGTCTCCCATTGCTCCAGCTCTTGCGTCTGGGGTAATGGTCAGGAAGGGCACTGCAGTGATTATGGTTTTATTGTCACCACCAGTAGTTGTCGTGGTGCTTTGCGCAACGGCGGCTTGCTGGAGGCAAAATGTAGCACCAAGGGCTAGTAGTATCTGTTGTCCTTTTGTCATGAACTGGAAACTGTGATTGCGAGCTTAAACTAATTGATCATCACCATAAGACCAAAAAGCAACCCCTAGATGCTACTAGGTGCGTTTTTTGAACATATAGACCTGTGTAAAATTAACTCATGCAACCGTTGGGGGGGTGGTATCGCTACCTGTAAAGAGGGGCAAAATACTAAATGACTGTCAATAACCCACACCAAGGCCAATAAAATCAGCCAAGGAGGGTCATGTAAAACTTAATGCTACGGCAAGACAACAACCCTGATAACAGCATTGGTGAACTGCCCAGCCTCGCCTGTAACCTTTAGCCTAGCGAAATAAGTACCGCCAGTCAAGACTTGGCCGGATGCTGTTGTCAGGTCCCAAATCAGCTCTCCATTGGCACCGAGGGTACTGGCGGCATTCTCTGAGGTGTAGTTGATTTTGTTGATAAATCGGCCTGACGCATCTAAGATCTCGATCTCTGACTTGACCGTTTGGCCAGCTAATGTATGGCTATATACAAAGTTAAGCACGCCGCCTCGCACAATCGGGTTAGGGTAAGTTGAGAACTTCTCGATCTTGACATCTGCCTCCTTTCCACCAACCACGAAGTCTAGGTTGCGGACGGAACTATTGTTATGAGTATCCCAAACAATTAGCTTGGCCGTATGTCTGCCGACAGCAAGGTCTGTAAGTGGAAAACTAAGCCATCCAGACTTGAAGGTATTAGGCTCTGACACAAAGTAGTTACTGACCACGTATGTCTTATTTGGGTCTTCATCAATCGTGAGCATCATTTCGTGGCCTATGCCTGAGGTTGCGAGGTTGATACCGTTTTCGTCACTAATGTGTGCCAAGTAGGTGCTGTTGACGCCAGCAAGTCCACCGTTCTGGAATGTGGTATCATTGATGTAGGGCTTGATGGTCGGAGGTAGTGCATCAATTGCAGAACTCTCGTTGCTGCCACCAATTTTGAAGCTAATGTCGTTGCCGACAGCATCCGTCAGGAGGTTATTATCCTTGGCATAAAGGCTGATTTTGCCATTGCCAACTAGGTAGTTGATGTCAAGGGGAGTAACAAAGGAGAGAGAAAACTGACCATTGGTAACGGTAGCAGTCCCACTGTAGATGATGCTGTTCCGGACCAAGAAGCTAGTATTGATTGATCCTTCTGATAGGTTAATCCGGGTTGGTTTGTCATAGACAGTGCAAAAGAGCTCCCCATTAAAGTTGCGCATCACGCTGTCTTCGTCGTCAAGGACTGAACCGTTGATCCTGACCAGATCCAAAGCCCGTATGGTATCCGTCCGCACACCATTTTGGTTGGTGATGCTATTAATCGTAATCGGATAGCGCGGATAGGCCAACCGCATACTCGGGTCACCCAATAGAGCAAAACTGCGGTTGCCTGGGGCATCAGAACCGGGTGGAGTATAGACAACGCTTGAGTTCTTGCAAGTGCGGACTGCATCCCCTAGACGCGGATAGAACTTGCCCGTTTTGGTATAAAGCGCATTCACCAAGGCCCTATTGAGTGCAAGATTATTGTTAGCATAGACAGGCCTTGTAGTGGTCACGAGGCCAATCCCGCACTTGTTCTGGGACAGCAAAATAAACTCACCACCGCTAACCAAGGTAGGGTCGTCATACCGCCCGAAGTCGCAGGTAGCGGTAACGAAAAGTGGTAAATTATTGGGGTTGTTCCAGTTGCGTTTGATGCCGTCGATGGTCAAGAGTTGCTCTGAAGCCCACTGGAACTCATTTCCGTGACCAGCGTAATCAACCACCAAGGAACCCTGATTAACAGATGCATTGAGTGCAGCCGTTGCCGCAGGACTAACAGAGCCAAGTGGTGAGCTCTGGACCGGATAGGCGGCAACGTAAATCTTGTTCACGTTGTAGTCCGAAAAACGAGACTCGAACGGTGATACGACTTGCTCAGCGTCAAAAAAGTGAAGCAAACCATCACCATTATCAGCCGCCATCGTGAACCGGGTGCGCCAATTGCCAAGGTTTAAGGGCGTGTTACGGTATCCCATGAGTTTATCGACAACATCAGAGGCCTCAGCAGAGGACTTGACAATTAAACGACCGATACTAACATCAATAAGGTCTAGCTGCGATTCTAGCCACTGCCCCTCTCGGTCGTCCATAAAGGCGATATAGTCATCCGACCCGTAAGAGTTGATGGGGTTCAGGACGTTAACGGACTGGAAGATCGGGACGTAGTTGGTATTGTTCAGGATCCGTTGTTTATAGTCGAAACTACAGTCGCCAAACAGCAAGACGTACTTAAGTTTTGATGGATCCTTAAAGTAGAGCGATCGCAGAAAATCACGGATGGCACCAAGGTCTTGTTTGCCACTGCTGAATTCAGCATAGATCTGGGCTGTGGTCACTGTCTGAACCGACAGTCCATCATGCTGCCGACGGAAGGCAGCCAAACGTTGTGCTTGGTCGCTGAAAACTGAAGCTGTGATGATAATGAGCTCAGGAGTGGCTATCCCATGCAGATCTTGGTTCTGCTGCTGTCCTAAATAGCGGGGAGCGGCAAAGTTGTTACCCCCAAAGGCTACAAAGCGTTTGAGTTGGTCACTCGCAAAATCAAAAGTGGCATTACCGCCGCTGTTACTCACAGTTTGGCGCTCTGGGGCTGATGGGTTAGTGACATCCCAAACCTGAATGTCGTTGGTTGCATTACCAATTTGATAGGTTGAGATCTGCTGGTTTGTAGACTCAAACGAAAACAGCTCAAGGTAGTTGTTCCGGAGCTGAGCTGAACGCCTGGTCTGAACTTCGATCCAGTTCAGGTAGCCGACAGCCTCATTAAATCCAGCTTTTTTGTAGGTCAAGCCTAAGGTAATGCCACCAGATGTTGGTGCATTGACGTTAAAGGTGCTATTGACATTGGTGCCGAGGACAGCCAGACTATAAGGGCAGTTATGCGTCTGGGTGATCTTCCCTATACTGTCTTGGTTGAAAGCTACGGTGAATGTGGACCTATGCGAACACCGAAGGCCCGTTGCTAAAGTCTGGAGGCGAATTTGGGCTTGCGTACCAGCCAGGATACCATCGGTGCTAAAATTATAGTTGCGGTTGGTAACGAAATCGAAGTTATCGCCGTACCACTCACGGCCAGATTTGAGCAGGTTAAACTGATCGACTTCCCAAAATTCGAGGTGATCTACCGTGGTTAGTGTTTGGGTACCTGGGCTAATGCTAGGTACATCCTGAATGCGAAGACCAGGCGCAGACCCGACAGTCAGGTAATAATAGGCTGTATCGGCATAGATGTTTAGCCGATGACCTAACCTTTGATTCTGAATGTCTGTTGTGATCTCGGTGGTGCCTTGACCATAAAATAGCAAATAGTCATTGGCATCTAGCCTGCCGTCAACCTCACCACTAACCCAGATAGGCACTTGTGGGATGTCTGTTGGGCGCAAGATAGCATTCGGGCTAGGCAGAGGTAAACCTCCGTGGCCATAAACCTGAATGTTACGAGGGTCGATGCCGTTGGCATCTAGGCCCAGTACACCTGCCAAATAGGACCGGTCAAGTTTGTAGATACCAGAAGTGGTAATGCCTAGTTTGTACCAAGTGCCCCGAGATAGAGCTGAACTAGGGGCCCATTGCTGGGCACTTTGTATTTTATTAGCACCGCTACCTCCGGCTTTGGCTGCGGCCTCAGCAGCATGGGTGGTTACCCAACGATAACTGTAGTTGGTGAGTTTGAGGAAGCCAGTAGCCCCACGCTTGAAGGGGTGGATCGTGATATGATGTTGCCTTAGCCCACGCGCAATGCCTGCATCCTGTTTAACATCAACAACTGGTTTGATCTCTGTGGTATCAAGCAGGCTAAGTTCCGCCTTATTAAGGGATTGATAAGTACAGTTGCGCAACTCAAAGTTTCCGCTGACCGTATGATCAAAACTGAGATTGATCGTCGGATTAAAACCAAACTGTGGTGTATGGCTAGCCTCTTGAAAAGTAAGCCTAGATACAGGCGCCTCACCTGTAGTGATCGTGATAGCAGACTGCCAAACGACCCGTTGTGGTTTGGAGATAGGTCCGACTTTAGTAGCCATGGCCTGAGGTGCGAAAACCACAGTCCCAATCACCAATAAGAGTAGGTGGTACAAGCCTTTTCGGTCAATGTAGGATGGCAACAAGCCTAAGCCAAAAGTGGTCAGCATAATGGTACGGACGGAGGTGGACTTCTGAAGATGGATAACCAAGGTGTACCCTGATGTTTCGTAGGCGCCGTTAGGCAGGACACAAACGAAGCTCATGCCATCGGTTCTGTGCGTAAAATCTACATCATATACCAGTGCCCTAATTTAAGTAGTGACCACTTCTTGAACCGTGTAGGTATAATCCTCCATGATCAGGTTGGCCAATAATTTTTTGCAAGCCGTTTCGACTGCTGCCTCAGCAATCGCTTGGCTATCTGCTGACAGGTGAAGTACGATATGTTTGCCAACACGAACATCCTCTACATTAGCTATGCCAAGGTTGGCTAGCCCTAGTGCCACAGCTTTACCTTGCGGATCTAAGATTTCGGCTATCGGCATAACGGTGATTTTAGCTTCAAATTGCATAGCTGTTTCTGTTTTTTTACGCTTTTAGGGTTGTATTAAGCCAGACCCGATTGCCTGACAACCTAGTAACAAAAGTAGCTACGAAGGGGTCAGGTTTGCTAACAATGGGCGTCCAAAATGCGCAAAAATATTGCGGCTATAGCATTAAGACCAAGATTCTGTCCTTGAGGTTGCCCCCACTGCGAATAAAATCCAGATTAAACCTAAGCTTTTTGCCGAAGGGCCAACAAACTCAGAAAAACATAGCCACCAATGATAGGCACCAATGCCATCAGGCCCAGCCAACCAAACAGAAGGATGCCTAACAAGATCAATATAGCTGGCCAGCGATTGGCCATCAGGCCACCTGGCCTGATTTTGAGGCTAAGCATAGGTACCTCGGCATGGAGCATAGCGGCTGAGACCAACACCAAAAATTGCCACCCGACGCGGATAAACTCTGGCCAAATCTGCCAAGGGAGTGGTGTTGGCTGGAGTCCCCAAACCAAGATCCCGGCCCAAAGCAAGGTATTGGCCGGGGTAGGCATCCCGACAAACCCTACTGTTTGGCGTGTGTCATGGTTGAACTTGGCTAGGCGTAAGGCAGAAGCAGGTGCAATCAAAAAACCAATCCAATGGAAACCAGGAGTTAGCAGCTGGGTATGGTCTAATCCCACCATCAATGATGTTGCCCAAAGGGCCGGCACCACCCCAAAGCTAACGACGTCTGCCAAACTATCTAAGTCCTTACCAATAGGGCTACTAACCTTGAGCATCCGGGCCGCTGCACCATCAAGCACGTCGAAGGCACCACCCGCTAGCACCCAATAAACCGAGTTTAAATATTGGCCCTGCACACAACAAATGAGGGCAACTACGCCACAGACTAGGTTGAGACAGGTAAGAAGATTCGGGATGTGTCGTTTCAAACAAAAAGTATGGTGGCGAAGGGCTGTGCGAATGTAGTGAGCGCAAAAATCTTCCTGATAACTAAGCAATGTAGCTTTGATACCTAAGGTCCGACAATAGCGCTATCGAGGTTGGGACCTGTAGGACAATCAGATGCAGGGCTTAGATCAGGTACACAAGAAGATTTTGAGAACGGGGTGCAAAATTAGTAGAAAGTATGCAACCACCTGTTATGCCAAAATTATATTCGGGAAAACAACACGATATAACACCAAATCCCTTGCATCTCTAGCCATATAGATATAGATTTATGGCCAAAATGACGAATAGACGGCTGGCTTTCAATATGTTGAAGTCTCGTAACATTCGGCGTAACTGGACTGAAGGTACACGATTGTGAACCTTGAGCGTAGGCCTACTAGGGTACCAGAAACGATCCTTATAAGTAGTGACAACCAAATAGCAGCGACAGATATAGCACAACGTTAAGCCAGAGCCCGAACCCATGAGTAGCGGTGGTATAAGTCATAGTAGCAGAGTTCTAGTCCTCAATGCCGACTATAGCGCATTGACCATCTGTAGCATCTACAAGGCGTTTCTGCTTATTTATACCCACAAAGCCGAGCTTGTGAGTCAGGGAGATGGCCCGCTTCGGTCAGTTAGCAAAGCCTATCCGATGCCTTCCATCATCCGGCTGAATAAATACATCAATATGCCCTTTAGGGGTGGTGTGGTCCTGAACAGGCACAATATTTTCAAACGAGACGGCCATAGCTGCCAATATTGTGGCAACACCCGCAACCTCACGCTGGACCATGTTTGGCCCAGATCACGCGGAGGGAAAACCAGCTGGGAAAACTTGGTCACAGCATGCAAAGGCTGCAACAACCGCAAAGGCGACCTCACCCCAGACGAAGCAAACATGCCCCTTAATATGCGGCCCTACAAACCTTCGTTCGTCATGTTCTTGAGGGACCTTAGTGGACGTGTCAGTGAGGATTGGTTAACGTACCTAGGCCAACGAAAAGCTAGCTAAGAGGTTGATTTAAGCCAGCAAATGAGGCTGATCAGGAGTGTTACAGATCGGCAAAGGAAGCATAACGTGCAACAAATGCTGATTTGTGATGCCAATTTGATGCCTATATTGGCCCTTTGATTACCCCATCTAACACAAACTCTGTGGGTTACCTGCATTAATCGCTTTAGACAGGCAACCTGGCGACGTTATCGACCAATGACCAAAACCCAACAACGTATCGTCACACCAGCAGTAATTGTGGCAGCCCTCGGCTATTTTGTCGATATCTACGACCTATTACTCTTCAGCATTGTCCGGAAAGCCAGCCTAGAATCTCTAGGATTTTCTGGTGCTGAGCTTGAGTCAAATGGCATTTTATTGCTGAACCTCCAGATGGCGGGTATGCTGATCGGTGGCGTGCTTTGGGGCGTGTTGGGGGACAAAAAGGGACGCCTATCCGTCTTGTTTGGGTCAATCTTTATGTACTCGGTGGCCAACGTGGCTAACGGATTTGTTGGCAGCATCGAAAGTTACGGTTTCTGGCGCTTTGTGGCTGGCATCGGCCTAGCTGGTGAGCTAGGTGCTGGCATAACCTTAGTTACCGAAATCATGCCGAAAGAAACCCGCGGCTATGGTACGACCATTGTGGCCAGCATAGGCATTGCGGGTGCAGTAGTTGGAGGTGTATTAGCAGATATATTCGACTGGAGGACCTGTTACTTCATCGGCGGTGGCTTAGGTCTGGCATTGTTGCTGCTACGTGTTGGTGTCACTGAGTCTGGCATGTATGCTCAGGTGCAGGAGGATAGCAAAGTTGAGAAAGGGAACTTCTTGGCCCTATTCACCAACTGGAAACTTTTTGGTCGTTACCTAGGCTTCATTTGTATCGGACTGCCAATCTGGTATGTCGTCGGTATCCTGGTGACATTTTCGCCCGAGCTCGGGGCCCTACTAGGCACGGAGGGGATCAAAGCAGGCAAGGC
>CANHWS010000125.1 GCA_947464365.1 Cytophagaceae bacterium
ATTCGGTACCCTATTTACATGGGAGGGTAAAGTGGCAATACGACAATTGTTCGCTGTAGCATATCCGAAAAATGAGTTGTTTTTCCTTCAGGTCCGGAGCCTAAACCAACGCTATCAATGTAATGTAAAGTTAATTGATAAAAATAATTTGCTAATTCTAGCAAACCCGGTGATCAACTCTGTTTATCCGATTTCGGTTTACCGCGTAGGGTTGAATGACTTTGCCAGCCACGACTACATTTCTGAGTATTTGTTTTTGCAAGAAACCATCCGGTCTGCATCAAAAGAGACTGAGGGCCTAACAAAAGAAATTATTGATAAAAACCTCCAACTCCAACAAGCCAAAGAGCAACTTTTGCATATCAATAAGGTCCTTGAGCTCAAGGTGGAGGAAAAGTCAAAACATATAAATAACCTGACTTATTACCCCGAGCACAATCCCAACCCCGTATTTGAAATTGATATCAAGTACAATACCATTACGTATGCCAACCCTGTTGCTAAACAACTATTCCAGATAGAAGTCAACAATACAGTTTCGACTTGGTTATCTGCGATTGGCTTGTCTTTGACAGAGCTCAATCTATGCAAGCGCACCAATCTTTCATTCGAATTCCTGAACAGATATTTTGAAGGTAAGTTATTCTATATTCCATCGAGTAATTTCGTGCGGTTTTACCTGACGGACCAGACAGTTCAGCGACAAAAGGAGCAACAAATGACCATCCAGAACAAAAGGGTGATGGAGCAACAGCAAATTTTGATGTCGTTCAAAAGTCTGGAACCAACAATGGGTTTTAATGCAAAAATTGAGCAAATCATCAAAGTTGTTTCCGGCTATTTGGGTACTACCAATTGTACTTATTGGGCCATTGATCCCAGTCAGCCAACTTCGATGAATTTACTGATGCAAAATGACACGCCCCTTGGTTTGTTAAAGCTAAGCGGCAACAGCCAAGATGCCAATCAGTTTCCGAGTTATTTTAGGCAAATATATCATTCATACAATGTGATATCCTCTGGCATTGGGTCTGAGATATTTATCGAACACTATCTTAATCAGCAAGAATTAGGCTGGGCTGTAACGCGTCGTTTTGATATTCCTGTGCGTCGGTTCTCGTCCTTGATAGGTGTCCTCGTGCTGGAGTTTGAGCATTTAGACGCTGAGGTGACACCAGACTTGCTTACCTTCCTAGACAAGCTAGCTGACCCAATCGCCTTGGCTTACCAGACTGATCAATTATATAATAGCAACATCAAGCTCGCCCAAAAGACCCAATCATTAGAAACTGCGATGCAAGCCCTGCTTTCGGCTCAGGACGAGCTTATCAGGCAAGAAAGGTTAGTGACCCTTGGTCAGCTGATTGCGGGGATGGCGCACGAAATCAACACACCACTTGGCGCCATTAAGGCATCAGTGGAGCTCATCATTGGTGGGCTAGAGGACGGATTGTTAGGTCATGTCCTACATCTTACGCCACAAGATTGCCAGATGGCGATCAAACTTTATCTTGATAATTCGACCACATTTGGTCATCTAAGCCCTGCTGAGGAGCGGCAGCTAGTGAACCAACTAGAGCTAAAAATTACAGTTGCCTTTCCTAATTTGCTTCATGCACGGCTATATGCCCGGCGTATTGTTGAGATAGGTTATTCTGAGCTCACCGAGGATATTTTAGTTGTCTTGACCAACAAGGATGCAAGATCAATCCTAGACTTTTCGGCCTCCTTTGCACGGCTCTCACGTGCTGCGCAGACCATTAATCTTGCTGTCGATAAATCAACCAAAGTGGTGCGGGCTCTCAATAACTATGCCCACGGTAATACCGAAAACACGATTAGGTCTTTCAGCCTCTACGACAGCATCGAAAACGTATTGACCATTCTTTGGAATCGCATCAAGGCCGACTCTTTGGTCAAGAATGCGATTGACCAGTCTGTCATGATACTAGGCAATCAGGAAGAACTATCACAGGTCTGGACCAATTTGATCAACAACGCTGTCCAAGCCTCGAAGGGGAATTGTTCGGTCTATATCACGCACCAGCTGCAGGGCCAAGATCATGTCATTTCCTTTACCAACGACGGCCCTCAGATACCACCAGAGGTTTTGCCCAAAATTTTTGATGCTTTTTTTACCACCAAGCGGGTTGGCGAAGGTACTGGTATTGGCCTCAATATCTGCAAACAGATCATCGAGCGGCATAAAGGCACGATCGCATGCCAGAGTACCACAGACAGTACAGTTTTTACGATAAACCTCCCACACTTTGTTGTCGATGTTGGTAATGCCGATATCGATAAGTAGTTATGTATCAATTAAAGATCCTATATTTTCATTTTGCAAATTTGCGCTAAACAGGTTTGTAACCTTAGGGGCTGTTGCTTTACCTTGCTTGTTTTTTGTATTTTGCCGATGTTATCACCACTAGTCGAGTTTTGCTGGCTAGTAGGCACGGTGCAACAACGCAATGACTAATAAGAAAGTAGCCATACTATTGGTAGATGACGAGGTGATAATCCTTGTGGCGCTCAAGTACCAGCTAGAGGCCTTTCTTCCTGACGATGTACGTGTGGAAATTGCTGCCTCAGCTACGGAGCTGCATGACGTCTTGGCTGAGTTCCAGAAGGAAGACTACAGCCTTGCAGCCCTTATTACGGATTTTACGATGCCAGATATTTCCGGAGCCGATGTTTTGAAGCTGGTGCACGCAACCTACCCTGCTGCCTCCAAGGCACTACTTACAGGCCAATGTGACCGGGAAATCTTATCCAGTCTTGCCGATCAGTATCAGCTAAAAGAGGTCTTTGATAAACCATGGAACTCTACTGCCGTTAAGCGGTTTGTGCATGACGCCGTTGAGGCGGTAGCATAAAATGATCCTGCCGTTCTGAGCCAATCGTCACATTGGTTGCATGCAGGCGCATGATAAACTAGGCTTAGGGCAACACTTCAATACTAACTACCTTTTACTACTGCGCACTGGCTTATTTTGCCCGTGGGTTTTTGTAGGTAGGTTTGCCCTTGACCAGACCATTCTTATCATATTGGATGTCCGAACCTCCTAAAGACATCCCTGTTGCAGGTTTGATGGTATTGGTGCTAGTGTTGTAAACCACCGTGCTGGAGTTCTTAGGGCACGGTACCACCTCTCGCGTACAGCCGAACAACAAAGCAATCAGGACGGTCAGCAGGAGGGGCAATAAGGCCCAAGCTCTCAGGACAGCACATCGGTAAATGTTGGATGCAGACATAATCAAAAGATGGGTGTTTACTCGGCCTTTTTCCTAACTGTAAATATCAGGATTTGGCCTCTAGGTTGGGTGTATCAAGATCAAAAAAGAGTTGTTCCTAGCTGGTTGCGTACTGTTAGGAATTTGTTGTTGTTATTTGACGATGCTGGACCATCTTGTGGTGTAAGGTAGTTAAGTCCCAGATAAAGTAGTGCGACACAATTGCCTGTTTACTTACATCAGTACCATTATGGTGCTGAATTGGCAATTGTTTGTCAGACCATTAACATCCGCCAAACGGCACATAACACAAGCAAGACCATACTGATTGGTAGCAGGACCTGCCAACATAGATACATCAATTGGTCAAGACGTAACCGCGGGAACGTCCAACGGACCCAAATATGGCTTAGCCCCCACAAAAGGACCTTAATCATCAGCCAAAACACCCCCCAAGCATTGGCTGCCCAAGTCCCAGGCAGGCCCGTCGTATAATCTGCCAATGCCAATGGGCCGATGTTAGGCAGTGGGGTACCCCATCCTCCTAGGAAGAGCACGGCCCCAAGTGCAGCAAATAGCAGCTGCATGGTGTATTCGCTCAGGAAAAACACCGCCCATTTGAACCCGCTATACTCCGTATGGAAGCCACCAACCAATTCAGATTCGCCCTCCGGGAGGTCAAATGGTGCCCGGTTGCATTCGGCAAGGGTTGCGATGTAATAGATAACAAACCCTACGAAAAGCAAGGGCATCCGGAAGATGTTCCAGGTCAGAAACCCGCCTATATGATCTGTGCTTACTCCTAGTGCCTTAATCCCGAAAAGATAATTGCCTTGCCAAATTTGCTGATGAGTTTCTGACCACCAATTGGCCAAATGTGTTTGCTGATAGGTGATAGCCTGGAGGTCTAAGGTCTGGCATAATATAACCACACAAAGCACCGATATCCCGACCGGGATCTCGTAGCTGATGATTTGGGCAAGGCCACGCATGGCGCCATACACTGGGTACTTGCTATTGCTGCCCCAGCCTGCCATCAGGATGCCAAACACGTCCAGCGAAACGAGGCCCAGTAGCAGGAATAAGGCACTATACACACCCGTAGCTGGCACTACATCAGGAGTGAGTGGGATAAACACATACCCCACGAAGCTAACGGCAAATATCAGTAAGGGAGCGATGCCAAATAGCAATCGGTCAGAACCAGTAATGGTGATGGCCTCCTTCTGGAGGAGCTTGAGCAAGTCAGCAAAGGCCTGGAGCATGCCCCACTTACCAACGACATTCGGGCCCATCCTGTCTTGCATAAAGGCTGCACCTTTGCGCTCGCCGTAAAATAGGACGATGACCCAAAGTAAGTTTGCCACCAATAAAACAGGGAACCACATCATGTAGGGGCAAATATCCGACTAGTTACGCACAATCTGACCTTATCGGCAGCCCAAACGCTCCATATCTAACCTTTTGAGGTGATCCTGATGGCTAATCGACTGATGTCTCAGGATCTATATTGCCTTGCCTGCAATACGATCAGGAACTGCTGGTTTACTTACTTGGGTGCCTTCGGCGAGATGGGTGACCTGAAGCACGGCCGAGGGATTGCCTTTCTGGAGCTTAAACTGGAAGGTGGTGCCTTTGCCGACACGGCTAGCGACAGATATACGGCTTTCATGAGCTTCGATGATCTGCTTGACGATAGCCAGACCAAGCCCAGAGCCACCTTTCTCGCGTGAGCGACTTTGCTCGACCCGATAGAAACGATCAAAAATGCGTTTGAGGTGTTCGCCCGCTATGCCTGGTCCATTATCACTAACAACGATGATGACATGGTCTTTTTCGGTACGGAGTGAAACCAAGACTTCGCCCTTATCGTTACCATACTTGATGGCGTTCTCTAACAGGTTGATCAGGACCTGACCAATGCGGTTCCTGTCGGCATAGACCCAGAGGTTTTTCTCGGTCTTTTTGTCCCACTTGATCTTGGCATCCCGTTTTTCGGCCTTGCGCTCTAGCATATCAAAGATGTCGGCAATCTGGCTATAGACGTCATAATGGCTTGGGTGCATCTGGATGACACCATTCTCCATTTGGGATAGCTCGATCAGCTCATTGACTAACTCGTTGAGACCATCGAGGCTTTTGGCGGCCTTCTTCAGGAACTTGAGGCTTATTTCGGGGTCATCAATGGCGCCATCTAGCAAGGTGTAGATAAAGCCTTGTGCTGAGAATATAGGAGTCTTGAGCTCGTGCGATATGTCTGCCAAAAACTCCCTCCTATAGGTCTCGACCTCCTTAAGCTGATCGATTTCGCGTTCCTTTTTGCTGGCGTAGCTATACAGCTCCTTATTTAGCTTTTTTAGCGGGCCACCAGATAGGTTCTTGAGTGATTTCCGGACCTGTTTATAGTCTTTTTTCTTGAGTCGCTCTAGCAGGACGTAGAGCTTGTTGATTTCGGAAAAGACCAAAAACTCAAGGCAGAAATAGACTGCCGCGGCTGTACCCAGAAATGACGTAACACTAACACCAAGCAAAGTTTCGCCATCTGTACCTAGGTAAAAGTACAGGATCAAGGTTGCAACGACTGATACGCTGAGTGCAACAACAAGGGCTATGAAACGGGCGTTGAACAGCAAACGTTTGGACTGGTTATACTTGCTGAGGTAAAGATATTGTTTTTTGCCCATTATGCCATCGTTATGCAGGTTGGTCCTATTGTGTTTGCCAGCTTACCAAAAGCCATAGCGTTACCGATAGGGCACCTGTCAGGTACCTTATGTTGGTTGTTAATTACTGTTTGTGCTTGGTTTGGCTACGCCTGATTTCGCATTGCAACTAGATCAGGAGCCATTAACAGACGCCGACTTAGAGTGGGTTTTTGCCCACATCTTCAAACTTGTAGCCTACTCCCTTAACGGTGCTGATGTAGTTTTCGCCAATTTTCTCACGGACCTTCCGTACGTGGACATCGACGGTGCGTGCAAGGACATAGACATCAGCCCCCCAAATGTTCTGGAGCAGCTCGTCACGGTTAAAAACCTTGTTGGGCGAAGAGGCCAAGAAGCTCAGCAGTTCAAACTCTTTCTTGGGCAAGACCATTTCTTGGCCATTGATTGTGATGGTGTAGCTGGCACGGTCGATCGTCAGTTCCTTAAATACCAGCCGATTGTTGTCCTTAGCGCCAGCTCCTTGGCGTCTAAAAAAAGCCGAGATACGGCTCAGCAAAGCCCGTGGTTTGATGGGTTTGTTGATGTAGTCGCTGGCACCGGCATCAAAGCTCGCTACCTCCGAATACTCTTCGCTCCGTGCCGTCAGGAAGATGATAAATGTCTCCTTGAACTGCGGCATCTCTCTGAGCTGGCGGCAGGCCTCGACCCCATCCAGCACTGGCATCATGATGTCCATCAGGACTAGGTGTGGCTTGAACAATTTGGCCACTTCCACTGCCCGTTTGCCGTTTTCGGCGGTCTGGACTTCATAACCTTCTTTTACCAAGTTGTATTGCAACAGCTCTACAATATCTGGTTCGTCGTCAACTACCAGGACTCGATTTACTGTTTTGCTTGACATAAAGGAAAACGTTTGATAACGCTGTGTTGGCTAGGTAGTGGAGTTGGCTGATAACCAGTTACTGATGATTATTTGGCCCCCAATAGCTCTTCTAGCTTGGCTTCGAGCGCGGCACCACGTAGGCTCTTGGCCACAATGACACCGTCTTTGCCAATCAAGAAGGCTTGGGGTATGCTACTAACTTTGTACAAGGCGGCTGCACTACTTGTCCAGCCTTTAAGGTCACTTACATGGTATGGCCAGCTCAAGTTGTCCTTGCTGATGGCACCAACCCACTTTTCTTTACTTTGGTCTAACGATACGCTGTAGATCGTGAAGCCTTTGTCTTTGAAGGCATTGTAAGCCTTCACGACGTTGGGGTTCTCCTGGCGGCAAGGTCCGCACCAGCTAGCCCAAAAGTCAATCAGGACCACCTTGCCCTTCAGGCTAGACAGTTTGTAAGTTTTGCCGTCTGGGTCCGAGAGGTTGATATCTGGTGCTAGGTCGCCAATCTCGGGGCTCAGCATGGACAGGTATCGGGTCGCATTGATACTGCTTGGGTAATGGCGCTTGAGCTCCTTGGTAACAAAGGCCGATACATCAGTACCATTGGCCATTGTGACACCACTGTTCCTGAAAATATCGATCAGACCAGAGTAAATAAGCTCCTTGCCTGGCAATGGGTTGCTTTTGCTTGGCTCACCTCCTACAGCGAGCAGAAAGGTGATTTGGTCGCGATAGCTGTCCAGGTTTTGCTCCATAAAGCGCTGCAAAAAGTAGTTCAGTTTCTGGATAAGCATATCCCCACGGGTCAGCTCTGGGTCTGATAACATCTCCTTGGTGATGAACTGATCGCGGGTGGCCAATGGCGTATTGTAAAGGATCAGGCTAACCTTGCTGATGAAAGTGCCTTTTGTATCATTGCTGGTCCGGAGATAAAAGGCCTGTTCGATTCGCTCAAGACTGTCGTATTCGGCCCTTAGTAAATCGGCATCCGCTTTAACACGCTCGGCATTGGTGCCTTGGCCAGCCATCAGGGATTGCATCTTGTTTTCAAGGACCGATTTTTTTGCCCTCAAGTCGCTTTTGACGTCCCAATAGGCCTTGTAGGCAGTGTTTTCGGGGCTGTTAGTATAAACTACCGTGTTGGGGTTGTTGGCCTCCCATGTAGCAGTGACACCATCTTCGGTACCAAGGATAATGTTTAGTCCTTTTTTGCCCGGGATCTCTATTTGGTAGATACCACGTGGCCAGCCTTTGCGGTTGCTAAAGGTGAAAGTACCAGTTGGCTCGGTGGTTTTGACCTTCGCACTGTCGATCAAGGTGGTCATGCCGCCAAATAGGCTGAAGAGGCGCACTTGCTTAAGTGGCCCCGCATTGCTGATGACCCCTGTGAAGCTGGCTGCCGAGCTGGCCTGAGCCATAACCAAGGTTAGGCAGGTCAGAAGGGCAACGGACAGGTAGTATTTTGTGGTTGTTAGGTTCATGTTGCTGACTTGTTACCCAAGTCGGCGCCCGAAGACTTAAAGGCACCGCAAAGGTTGTGGTATTGTGGCCAAGGCACTACTGACCAAGGTTGAACAAATAGTTAAATATAAGCGCACGACTGCTAACCTATACGTAACATGAGCAAAAATAGGGCAATAATTCGGCCCATTGGCTTAACATGGCCAACCTTTGGGGCTCTCTGGCCTCAAACAAACCAGAAATGCGCCATTTGCCGACTATAAATTGGCCTTATGCAGCCGTACTTATCAGGCTTAGTGGCTCACCAGCAAGGCAATACCATAAGCAGCACCTGCAGCTAGCCCACCGATCATCATGGTCTGGAGGCCTGACTTAAGCGGGGGCTGCCCTGTGAGTTTGGCCTTGGCTGTCCCTAACACTAGCAAGGCCACTAGCGTGACTAAACAAGACACTTGCAGCGCCCGGTCCACCGACACAAAAAACCAATAAGGTAGTAGTGGGATCATACCGCCAGCAGCATAAGCCAGCCCAATATTAAAGGCCGACTTCCAGGCACGGCTGGGGTTAGGCTTTTCGAGGCCTAGCTCAAACTTCATCATGAAGGCTACCCAGGATTCGTTGTTGCGCATAAGCCCCTCAACCATAGGTCTGGTTTCGTCGCGTGTCAGGCCATAGTCTGCCATCAGATCATAGATTTCTTCGGCCTCTCTGTCTGGCACCACCAAGACCTCTTGGTGTTCGCGCCTTAGCTCGTTATGGTAGTGGTCAGCCTCACTTCGTGCTGCCAAGTAACCACCTAGTGCCATCGCAATGCTACCAGCGGCGATCTCCGCCAAGCCAGCCGTGACCACGATGTTGCTTTGGGCCAGCGCACCACTCAGCCCAGCCGCCAAAGCAAAGGGAACGGTCAGGCCATCGCTCAGCCCACTCACGACATCACGGAGTAGGTCAGGGGTGCTGTTGTGTTCTTCGGCGTGGTGGTGGTGTTCGAACATTATGATAAAAGGCTTGGCAGGAATTGTTGGGCTAAGTTAGTAGGATATTGGGCTATAATG
>CANHWS010000126.1 GCA_947464365.1 Cytophagaceae bacterium
CCTTGACTCCATCAGCCATTTGTAGCAACACCGCCTTTAGTTATAGCCCAACTAGTACAACGGCCGGAGCTACTTTTTCATGGACTCGCGCGGCAGTGCTAGGTATCAATCTTAATGTAGCGGGTAGTGGCACAGGTTCTATATCGGAAACCCTGACTAACAGTACCTCAGCTCCTATTGTAGTGACTTATGCATACACTACAACTTCGAATACGTGTAGTAGTGTCCCACAGAACGTAACGGTAACAGTTAATCCATCCTTTAGCCCATTGTTAAGTGCTACTGATGGCTCTAGTGCTTGTGTCGGAAACGCTGTTTTGGTTACGAATGCAGCAACTTGTATAGGTTGTACTTATGCGTGGTCAACAGGTGGGACTGGGGCTTCAACACCAGTGATTGCCGGAACCAATAGTTATTCTGCAGTCATTACAACCCTTGCAGGATGCCAAATCACCACCTCGCCTATCAGCATAACAAGTATTGCGCAAGGTACATGGTTAGGCAACAGTTCTTCCTGGATTGATCCAAGTAACTGGTGTGGTGGTGTACCGACCTCAACAAGCACGGTTGTAATTAGTAGCACTGGCGTTGCGCCTATTATTAGTGCTAACGCAATTGCTAATAATCTAATCATACCAAGCGGTGTAACGCTTAATATTTCGGCTAGCAATAAGCTTACTTTGTATGGCAACAAAACTGGTGGAGGTGTAATCTCTGGAGGTTGCGGGTCTACATTGGAATTGGTTGGTATACTATCTCAATCGGTAGGCAACGCTTCAGTAGGTAATGTGGTGATTAATAACGGCAACCATATTCAGCTGAATGGAGACATTAATGTATGTAACAGCCTAACCCTAACCAATGGTAACATTATTGCAGGTTCGCACCTTGTCAACTTGGCGTCAACGGCTAACAAACCAACGGAAAATGCCACTAGCCGCATCATCGGGCGGGTAAGAGCTATGGGTCGTCAGGTTGGTCGTGGAGCACTTGATATGCTCGGGGTTCGCCTAGCAGGTGGCGCAGATGATCTTGACACGGTCTATATTGAGCGCCGCGAGGCAGCTGTTACTTTTGGCACAGCCTCTGGCATCGGCTATACTTGGTCCATCAGGGCACACCGTCAGCCTACTTCTGGACGTAGCATAAACCTTAGTTGGTTACCGGCAGTTCGCAATAACAACAATATGAGTAGTGTTCAAGTTTGGCGTCGCCCAGACAACGGAACTAGTTGGAACAAGGTCGGACCTAAACAAAATCTATCAGCTTCAGTGGGTTCATATGGCATTTGGGTGAATACCAATAGCTTCAGCGACTGGACTGCTAGTGGTGATAACAACCCTTTACCAGTTACCTGGACCACTTTCAGTGGAAAGCGTAAGGAAGCCGAAGTGACGTTAAACTGGACCGTAGCAAGTCAGCAGTCCAATAGAGGATTTATTGTCGAACGAGGTGAAAATGTGCAAAAGTTCGATAGCATTGGATTTGTGGCTGGCGATGGAAATAGCAACAGTATGGCAAGTTTCAATTTTATTGATGCCCATAAAGGAGCTGCTTACTATCGACTTCGTCAGGTAGATTTTGATGGAAAGACCTCACTGAGTACTATTGTCTATGTACCACTTGGCTCAAGGGATCTGCCATTGACTGTCTATCCAAACCCGGCAAGTCGCGAACTATTTGTGCTAGGGGTTGATAATGCCGCTACGCTTGAGTTATACAATGCCAGTGGTAAACTACAGCTTAGTCAGCCTGTCCTTGGTTCGTCAGGTATTGATTTGACTAGCTTGCCGGCGGGAGTCTATCTCTATCGGATTATCACAGCTACCGATATACAGCAAGGTAAGGTTGTGAAACAGTAGCAAGAACAATCAAACCAGCAGTCCCAAAACCCTAGTGTCCTGAAGATGCTAGGGTTTTGTTGTTTGATGGATGGTTGTTTGCTGGTGAGTGTAAGGCCCTTCATCAGGTTAGACAATGTTCTTCTATCTGCTACCAAGGTGGAATGCCCTGAGCAATCAGATAGCAGTCCGCTTTTTGTGGGATGTATCAGAAGCAATAAGCCATCTAGAGCATAGGCTTCAGAGCGATAATTTTCTTTGACCTGTCACGGCACAAGCATTCATAAGCTAAGTTACAGACCTTATACCTAGGTAAAAGATACGAGTTATGATGTCGCTATGCAGTATCAAAGGATGAATGCTTGATGACGAGGCCGACCAATTACATGAAGTTTATAGCTAGGAACCTGCGTTTCATCAAACGGTGAACAGCCTTTCTGAAGCCCAAATCTGAGTTCGGCCTGCAAAATCTTAAGTCGCGATAATCTGGCAAAAGGACAGATCGCTAGGGAAAAAATGTCATGGACAAGTTGGAGATGTAGAAGGTAAAGTGCTCTGATTAACCAGAAATCGGGCAGGATCAAGTCTTACGGAACTCCTGAGTACCACCGTTCCCTAACTAACTGAAACGTAATAAATTAGTTCAAACAAATCCCCTATTACTTGGTTAAACCAATAACCTAAAGGTGGATCAAGATATGACCTTTCAGTACCAAGCGCAATCCAAGATTAACCTGCTTTTTGCATTGGTGAGTGGTGGCTTAATGGCCTTACACCTTTTGGCACCAGGCTTTGAGCAACAATACAGTTATCAGCTCATGTTTGCGGTGGTGCTATCACTGGGATTGATTCATGGTTGTTTGGATTTTGAGATCGCCAAGGTAAAGGCGCCTACAGTTTCGCTCTTTAAGTTTTTGCTGCGGTATGTTTCACAAATTTTAGTGATCGCCTTGATTTGGGTGTTTAGCCCCGCGGTTGCCTTAGGTGTGTTTTTGCTCTGCACAGCTTGGCATTTTGGGGAAACGGATTTCTCGCTCTTCAAGTTGAATCAGCCTGCTTGGGTAATCTTTACCTATGGACTTGGCTTAACAGGCTGGCTCTTTGGTTCGCATATAGATCGCAATCTGGATTCCTTGAAGTTGCTAGGCATTACCTCTGCTGGTGAGGTTGAATTTCTGGTGTATTTGGCGAAGTATCCAGTAGTCTTCGCTGGTTTTTCATTGTTCCTGATTTTGGTAGCTATGCTTGTGTCAGGTCAGTATCGCTCTGTTTCAAAAATGGGGCTGTTGGTGTTGTTGTTAGCTGTGGTCTGGAGTTTGCCCGTCTTGCAAGCCTTCACGGTTTATTTTGGGTTTTGGCACTCATTACATACCCTCTATCTGATAAAGGCTGATATTCGAATTAGCTTCAAGGGGTTGATCGTGAAGGCTATTCCGTATTTGGTAATTTCTATTGGTATGACTTGGCTTATGATCGTTGCCTTTTCATTTGTTGACTTGGGCAGTGAGGTGGTGTTAGTGGTGTTTATTTCTAGTTTAACCTTACCTCACGCCATTACCATGCACGATTTACTGAACCGGTACAGAGTTTTGTAAGGCGATTCTCCTTATCAGGATGGTCAAAATTGTTGATCTTCATATGTTCCTGATCCACCGCCATTCTCCTTATTGTAAGTTGCCCCTAAGCAAATCACCAAGCCAAACCTTCCTGTCAATCGCAAAAAATGGCTGCTCCTAATCAGGATGGTCAAAATTGGTGATCCTCATGTATTCCTGATCCACCGCCATTCTCCTTATGGTAAGTTGCCCCTAAGCAAATCACCAAACCCGACCTTTCTGCCAATCGCAAAAAAAAAGGCTGCACCGTCAGGTGCAGCCTTTAGTCTAGGTTTGAAAACCTGCAGGCTTGTTAAGCTGCTTCGGTTTTTGGTGAGCTCACGGCAATGTTGTACACAACCAAACCAAAGCCAATTTTGTTGATCGCATCAGCAATGTTGTAGAACAAATCGATGCTGCTTGCTTGCCAGCCTAGACCAGTGTTTAGCCAGCCGCCTTCCATACACATGTAGCCGATTGGGTAAATGGCCCAACCAACTAATACAAACCAAGCTAGGGCACGGATGCCACGAATAACGGTTGCGTCACCGCTTTTGGCAGCAAGTTGTGCCACCTCACCTGCCCAAGCAGTGTAGAGTACATACACATAGCCAATGCTTGATATGGCACCCCACAAGGCGATTTGAGTTGCATCACCATGAGTGAACGCCTCGCCGATGTAGCCTGTTACGAGCATCCAGACAGAAGCTACAATCAGTTTGATGAGGAGAGAGAATTGCGCACCTGCTGCTTTGGTGAGCAGGTAGAATTCTACGCACATCAACGGTACAGTGAGTGTCCAGTCGATGTAACGCAATGCGGTGGGGGTTAGGCCAGTGGCTAGGTAGTAGTCGCGCATGTAGTAGTAGTGCACGGCTGCAATACCAGTGATGAGGGCGGAAATGAGCAAGGAGAGCTTCCATTTGCCTTGGACGCTACCACGTTCTACGAAGAAGAACACTGACGATGCGAGCATCGCCATGTATCCGATGAAGAAGGTAAAGGCTACGGGATCATCAACTTTGATGTTGATGGCATTGAGGAGTACTGTAAGCATAGTTTTGAGTTTTGGGTAAAAAGGTGTACATGTACTACAAATCGATGCGTGAGTTTGTTTTGATTTTTTTTTGTTTTCCCAAATAAAATGCCTGAAAATGAGAGAATTGCCGTCCAAACAACTACCTGAATCGCGCTATTTCAGGTGGGATTTAGCGCAAAAACAGGCATTATGTGTCTTAGAAGCGGTTTTGGGCTTTTTTAACTTACCGACGAAAAAAAAGACCATTTGCTGTGAAAATTTCGGTCTCCAGGTCTTGGCCTAGCATTTGGTTAGTGGTTTAGCCAATCAGCTTACTGAATCTATGCCCCCTGTTTCCGAACAGACAACGCAGTTCGTCCTGGTGTAGCAGGTACACGCTTGCAAAGACTGCCAGTTTAGGTAATTTGGAAGAGCAATAACTGCCTCGATGGTATACAGCGTGACCAGAGAGGGGAAGTAGGTGCGAGTTGTGAGCGCAAGAACATGACTTGCTGGCAACAGCAATAAACAGAGGGCGTTTTTTACCCTCCAAAGACAGTGAAGGTAAGGATCGGAAAGGGTGGGTTGTTTGCCCATTGTGCTAAGCCCAAGGTTGGCCTGCTAGTTGGATTCCGGATGGAGGATCAAGATGTGACGGGTTATCTCCCTGCAAACCCGTATCTTACAAACATCCACCTCAGCTTGGGGCGGAAAAACTTAACCACAAATCGCATTCAAATGAGCACTCAACTTCTGAAAAGCAATCCAACCAAGGTTTGGGGGCTCACCGCTGTCATACTATTTGCCTTGTCCATGGTCTTAAACTATGGTAGCTTACTTATTCAACCAGTGCAGGACCGCGGCGAAGGGCAGATCCGTACGTTGGTAAACCCCGCGGGATATGCTTTTAGCATCTGGACACTCATTTTCTTTGCCATACTTTGGGCCAGTTGGCGGATTTTCAAATACGCAGGTCCGCCTAGCCAAGCCCTATACCGTGCCACCGTTGCGCTGGTGTTTGCTGCCATCGCCAATTGTTTGTGGGTGCCCGTGTCGTTCGGTGGTAACCAACTATTAATCATGCTGGATTTAATGGCCAATGTGCTGCCGCTGGCCATTGCCTACTGTTATCTAGTAGATTTTCTTGCAGATGCGCCAAAATCGTATCGCAGCTTGCTGTGGCCTGTTTCGGTTTTCATGGGTTGGACTAGTGTTGCTACCATTGTTACGATCGCCAGTTTTCTGCAGATTCTAGGCTATAATCCAGATGTCCTAATTGCTATGACATGGGCCGTTGCCCTTACAGTAGTAGTGTTATTGCTTGGCCTGTTCTTCCTCTACAAAAACGATATTGCCTTTCCGCTTACCCTTGCTTGGGCCTTGGTGGCCTTGGCTGTGCAGCATTGGTGGGTAGAGCCGTTGGGGTATGTGTATGTGTCGGCTTCAGTACTGATGGTAGTGGCAATAGCCTATCAGCGTTTTGTGATGAAGAGAGCGATCCGCTAGAAGTAGGTTATGTCCTTTAGACCTTCCACCTCGACAACCTCTCCAGTATCACCACAACGCTCTAGAAATCCACCAACGGTCTGATCATATCCTGGTACCATCAATTCAGAAGCCAAGTCCGCCATAGGTTTAAGGACAAAGCGACGGTCCTTTAGGTGCGGATGCGGCAAAATCAAATCGCTAGTTGATAGAATCAGATCATCAAAAATCAGTATGTCGATGTCCAAAGTTCGTGCGCCCCAATGATCTGTGCGTTGTCGGCCATTTTTGCGTTCAATCGCGAGGCAAAGGGATAATGTTTCCGCTGGGCTTAGGCTAGTCCAGAGACGAACACAACAATTAAGGTAGCCAGGTTGATCCAGTTTGCCCCAAGGTGCGGTTTCATACACGGGGCTTACCTCTATTGATGTTACTTGTAGGTCAGTGCGTAAACCATCCACCCCCGCTTTTAGGTACGCCAGCCGATCACCAAGGTTGCTGCCCAGTGATAGGTACACACAATGCTTTTCGGCGGTTTGTTGCTTTGGGTTTGGCTGCATAATAGGTGGTACCTTATCGTCCCATCTCAATCTTCAAGAAACGCCCAGTATAGCTGTTTTTAGCCTTGGCAACACGCTCAGGGGTTCCCCTCGCAATGATGTTGCCGCCACCTTGTCCACCTTCTGGCCCGAGGTCAATGACGTGATCCGAAACCTTAATAACATCTAGGTTATGCTCGATCACCAACACCGTGTTACCCTTTTCAACCAATTTGGTCAGGACATCCAGCAGGTGCTTGATGTCCGAAAAGTGGAGCCCTGTGGTTGGTTCATCTAAGATGTATAGGGTTTTGCCCGTATCCCGTTTGCTAAGCTCAGTGGCCAGTTTGACACGCTGTGCCTCACCGCCAGATAGGGTAGTGGCATGTTGCCCTAGTGTGATGTAGTCTAGGCCAACTTCGTTCAAGGTCTTGATCTTGCGGGCGATGTGCGGATGTTTATCAAAAAACTCCACAGCTTGCTCCACCGTCATGTCCAGCACATCAGCGATGGATTTGCCCTTGAAGCGGACTTCCAACGTTTGACGGTTGTAGCGTTTTCCTTTGCAGGTTTCGCACAGGACATGGACATCTGGTAAGAACTCCATTTCGATGAGTTTCATGCCACCGCCTTCGCAGGTTTCGCAGCGCCCACCTTTGACGTTGAAGCTAAACCGGCCAGGTTTATAGCCCCTGATTTTGGACTCGGGCAGCTGGGTGAACAAGGTTCTGATGTCACTAAACACGCCAGTATAGGTAGCAGGGTTAGACCTCGGTGTCCTCCCAATAGGGCTTTGGTCCACCTCGATTACCTTATCGATATGCTCCAGTCCTTCTAGGCTGACGTAGGGCATGGGTTCGCGTTTGGCGTTAAAGAAATGCCGGTTCAGGATAGGGTAAAGGGTCTCATGGATCAGGGTTGATTTACCACTACCACTAACACCCGTAATGCTAACCATACAGCCTAGCGGAATGTCGAGGGTGACATCTTGCAGGTTGTTGCCTGTTGCGCCAATTAATTTTAGGAGCTTACCGTTACCCTCGCGCCGGACTTTCGGGATCTCAATCTTGAGTTTGCCGTTGAGGTAGTTTGCCGTGGTACTGTCCTGTTTCAGGATTTCGGATGGATGTCCTGCAGCCACCACCTGCCCACCATGCCGACCAGCACCTGGCCCGATATCCACCAAAAAGTCAGACTCGAGCATCATATCCTTGTCATGCTCCACGACCATGACCGTATTGCCGATGTCGCGCAGATTCTGGAGGGCCTTAATCAGCTTTTCGTTATCCCGCTGGTGCAGCCCGATTGATGGTTCATCCAAAATATATAGCACTCCTACCAGTTGGGTGCCGATCTGGGTAGCCAGCCTTATCCGTTGGGCTTCACCGCCGCTTAGGGTCTGCATAGGGCGGTCCAGCATCAGATAGTCAAGACCGACATCCAACAAGAAACCAATCCGTTTCCGGATTTCTTTCAGGATTTCGGTCGCGATCGTTAGCTGACGACCCGAGATCCGTGACTCGATCCCGTCAAACCATTTGAACAACTGTTTGATGTTCATCCGCGAAAGCTCGCTGATGTTTTTGTCGTCTATCTTGTACCAGAGCGACTCCTTCTTGAGGCGGCCACCATTACAGTCTTGGCAGGTATGGATAACAGTATAGTCCTTTACCCAATCCTGAATCTTTTCGCTGTTACTATCGCTAAAGTTCTGCAAGAAGTTGATGATACCCTCAAAGCGCGTATGATAGGTGCTTTGGTATTTATCACTTTTGACCTTCAGGGACTTATCGCTGCCATATAGCAGCTCATATAGGACTTCTTCTGGAAGCTCGCTTATTGGTTTGTAAATCGTCGTGTCATGGACCTTCAGGAACTCCTTGAGTTTGGCAAAGATCCAGATGTCTCGATACTCGCCTAGAGGGGCAATACCTCCTCGGCTTATGCTGACCGACTTATCAGGGATTATAAGAGCCTCACTGATTTCTTCGATCACACCTAGCCCATTACAGGTAGGGCAGGCGCCATAAGGGCTGTTGAAACTAAAGCTATTTGGGGCAGGCTCGTCATAGCTAAGACCTGTGGCCGGGTCCATCAGGTACTTGCTGAAATTGAGGGCCTCAGTTGCTCCTTCGGGCAGAACCTGAACTAAGCCTTTACCATGTTTGAGGGCTAGGCTAACAGATTGTGCCAACCGATACCGATCACTATGCACCGGGATGAGCCGATCGATCACAATCTCGATATCATGGGTTTTGTACCGATCCACCTGAAGTTTTGCCGTGATCTCGGTAAGCTCACCATCAATACGTACACGTTGGAAACCTAGTTTGCCAATCTCTTGGAACAGCTCCCGATAATGGCCTTTGCGCCCTTTGACGACAGGGGCCAAAAGGGTTATTTTTTTATCCACATAGCTAGTCAGTAGCTGATCGATGATCTGATCCTCGCTTTGCTTGACCATTTTATTGCCACTGAGGTAGCTATAAGCATCCCCAGCACGGGCATAAAGCAGGCGCAGGAAATCATAGATTTCGGTTGTGGTCCCGACGGTACTACGTGGGTTACGACTAGTGGTTTTTTGCTCGATGGATATTACTGGAGACAGCCCTTCAATTTTGTCTACATCAGGCCGCTCCATATTGCCGATGAAACTACGGGCGTAGGCCGAGAAGCTTTCCATGTATCGGCGCTGACCCTCGGCATAGATGGTGTCAAAGGCAAGGCTGCTTTTGCCACTACCACTGATGCCTGTGATGACTACTAGCTTGTTACGCGGAATCGAGACATCAATGTTCTTGAGGTTATGCTCACGCGCTCC
>CANHWS010000127.1 GCA_947464365.1 Cytophagaceae bacterium
CGTCATTCGGGTCACGATTTCCGAGATCAGCGATGGGTATCGTGCCTACCGAATTTTCAAGGTTCGGTCTAAGGCCCCTTCCCTGACCACTAGCTAGAAAAAACTACTTCCAAGCCAACAATTGTACAAGACAGAAAATCTAGTCAGGCTTCCATGGCTTAACACCAGGATATAAGCAACTGGCTATCAACTAATTGTTGATTATTTATTCTGGCCCACTAATTGGGCACAATTATGGCCACAATGTCAGCCGAATGTTGGGATGGATCCTCTCCCGACCTAATCTGATCATCATGGGCTATCGGTTCTTTATTCTTGTTTTCGCTTTTTTGCTTGGCCTAGGCCTTATTGGCTACATCTTTACCGATGTCCTGATCTATTTGCTAAGTGCCGTTGTGCTCAGCAGTATCCTGAAACCAGGTGTCAATATGCTCTGTCACCTCGAGCTTTATGGTCATCGGCTTCCACGTTGGTTAGCTGTCACCACCATGATGATCGGGATTCTGACTGGCATCACTTATGGCCTCACAACCGCCGTACCATTACTGATAAACCAAGTCACTGACATCAGCAAAGCAGATGTTACTGCACTAGTCAACCGGATCAACAAACCCATTATGCGGATAGAAGCCTCGCTCAGCAATGGTGGTTTTGTGGACATCAAACCAGGTTTTGCCAAAAGTTACCTCAAAGAGCTCAGTAGCCTCGATCTCAAGAAAGGTGACATAGCTCACTTTATCGATAACATCATTAACCTCACGAGCTCGGCCATGGTAACCCTTTTGGCTGTCAGCTTCATGACCTTTTTCCTGCTACTTGATCCTAGTCTGCTCAAAAGGGCATTTCTCCAGATCGTGCCCAACAACTTCTTTGAGCTTACGATCACTACTTTCTATAAGATAGAGCAGCTCTTATCGGGCTACCTGATTGGCCTTGCAAGCCAAATGGTCGTCATTTTTACCCTATCCCTGATTGGCTTTTGGCTCATTGGCTTGCAATACTTCGTCACGATTGCACTTTTTGCGGCCATCATCAACATCATCCCCTACTTTGGTCCTCTGCTCAGTAACGGAACAGCCCTGATAGTAGGACTTGCAACCATGCCCGGAATTACGTCAGATGATTATCCATATTATGGTGCCCAAATCTTGGGAGTGGGACTATTTGTCCACCTAGCAGACAACATCGTTATAGAACCCTTCATTTTCAGCCGAAGCCTAAAGGCACACCCGCTCGAGATTTTCATTGCTATATTTGCGGGAAGTTCGGTAGGCGGGCTAATCGGCATGGTTGCGGCATTGCCTGTCTATACCATTTTGCGCTCTGCTTCATCCGAGATCATTAGCGGATATCGTGACTACCGCGTTTTCAAGGTCCGGCCTAGGCTTCCGTCTTTGCCGAGCACCTAAGTCATATCTTAAGTACACAACACAATCACCCTAAAACCATCCAGATGGCTTTACAATGCGGTATCGTCGGCCTACCAAACGTAGGTAAATCGACCCTATTTAACGCACTTTCTAACGCAAAAGCCGAAGCTGCCAACTATCCTTTTTGCACTATTGAACCCAACGTTGGGGTCATCACCGTGCCTGACGAACGCCTTGCAGTGCTCGAAAAACTGGTCAGCCCACAGCGTGTTTTGCCTGCCGTCATCGAGTTTGTGGACATTGCGGGGCTTGTCAAAGGTGCCAGCAAAGGCGAAGGTCTAGGCAATAAATTTTTGGCCAACATCCGCGAGGTCGATGCCATCATCCATGTCATTAGGTGTTTTCATGACGACAACATCATCCACGTTGCTGGCGGAGTGGACCCTGAGTTTGACAAAGAAGTTATCGACACGGAGCTTCAGCTTAAGGATCTAGAGTCAGTCGAAAAGAAAATCAGCAAGATCGAGCGCCAAGCCAAAAGCGGCGACGCCAAAGCCCGCAAGGAGCTAGATGTCCTGCTAACCTACCAGGCTGCCCTGAAGGATGGCAAGAATGCCCGTAGTGTAGACTACACCAAAGAAGAAAAAGAACCCATTGCAGACCTTTTCCTCTTGACAGACAAACCTGTTATCTATGTCGCTAATGTGGACGAGGGTAGCCTCAATACCGGCAACAAATACACCGAAGCTCTAGCCAAAATCATTGCCCCAGAGCGTGCCCAGATGGTACTGGTTTCGGCAGCACTAGAGGCCCAGATCGCTGAGCTCACCGACGAGGAAGAAAAAGCCATGTTCCTGGCTGAGTACGGCCTTACCGAAAGTGGACTCAACCGCCTGATCAAGGCTAGTTATAGCCTCTTGAACCTAATCACCTACTTCACTGCAGGTGTGCAAGAGGTCCGGGCCTGGACTATCCAAAAAGGTTGGAAAGCCCCTGCAGCTGCAGGTGTCATCCATACCGACTTCGAGCGTGGTTTTATCAAGGCTGAGGTTATCCACTATGCCGACTACGAGCAATACAAATCTGAAGCAGCCTGCCGCGAAGCTGGCAAACTCGGCATAGAAGGCAAGGAATACGTCGTCCAAGATGGTGATGTGATGCACTTTAGGTTCAACGTCTAATACATCACCTTGCCCTGTGCTGCTAAACACACAAAAGGCCACTAGGGGTAAACCTAATGGCCTTTTTGTTTCTTGTACCCTATTGTTTAGGATTCTGATAATTGCTACCTCATTACCCTAGCCAAGGGCAACTTTTAACTTTTTACTCCTCCCCGTAGCCACCAAGCGGACACCTTCAGCTTCCAGCAATTGAGCTTGCAGCTCGGTCTGGCCAAGGTCTCCGTGGGGGAATTTAGGGTTGAGGCTACCGTCAGACTTTACTAGTCGCCACCAAGGTGCCGATACCGGCAAACCATTGGCTTGTTCGTAAGCTGAAGCCTCTGCAACTACCCTTGCAAAAATCCCACTAGTGAGGGGGCATGCAAAATCAGCATCAGCACGTGCAGCCAAATGCGACCGCAACTGATCCATCGTCCTGACCTCACCTTCAGGAATTGTTTTGACATAATCCTCCACCCAAAGTGGCGAAGCGATCAGCATCCTACCTTGTCCAAATGATGCTGGCAAGTCTGTACCAACATCTTTAACTTCTGGAGTCGGGCCATGTTCTAATTTATAGCGATAGTGTTTAGCTGGTTTCGGCATGATTAGCTTGGCGGTTGATTGTGGGACCTAAGTTATTGTAGCAAAAGCAATCCCGATGCGTGCTGCCAATTTAATGCTGGGAAACCCCGCTGTCAAGGCCACATTATTTCCTGACACTATTTTTTCGGGATGGTCCCAATTTTTACAGCCTTGGGTATCCGGAAATGCCCTGTTGATTTCAATCAGGAAAAGACTACTTGCAAACCCATAGGTGTTAGAGGTAGATTTGCCGCTATAAGCTCAAATTCCTTGTGGCAATCAAGCACCCGTTATGGCTGCTCGAATTGCCTTTAAACCTAAGACTTCCATTATAGTGGCCCTAAACGCACCCTCCATCCTATCGCGCCCCGAAAGGCACTTTTTGCCAAATGACTTTACCCTCAAGGATTGGGCTGGGCTAGATCCGCTGTTCCGTGACTTAGCAGATAGGCCCATTGGCTCAGTACAAGACCTTAAGCAATGGATTGCAGACCGCAGCGAGCTAGAAAGCCTTCTTGAGGAAGAAATGGGCTGGCGTTACATCAGGATGACCTGCGATACTAGTAATGAATCGCATGCGGAGGCGTTTAACTTTTTTGTCACCGAAATTGAGCCCAATGTTGCGCCCTATAATGATGCCTTCAACCACAAGTACTATGATAGCCCTTATCGGGCAGAAATCAGTCAGGAACCTGGCATCAATATCCTGAACAAGGGTATTGAGGGGCAACTCAGGATATATCGGGAAGAAAACATCCCCTTGTTTACCGAGATCCAGCAGAAACAACAGCAGTTCAGTGCCATAGCAGGAGCTATGAATGTCGTCCTTGATGGACAAGAACTGACGCTTCAGCAAGCCAGCACACGGTTGCAGGAGCCAGATCGTGCCCTTAGAGAGCGGGTTTGGCACCTAGTCCAGAACCGTCGAGCCAAGGATAGGGATGCACTTAACACCCTGTACACCGAACTTATCCAGCTGCGGCACCAGGTGGCTGTCAATGCGGGCTTTGCCAACTTCCGCGACTATATGTTTGTGTCCATGGGGCGACACGACTACACCCCAGCCGACTGCTTTACCTTCCATGATGCAGTATCATCGGCCGTGGTCCCACTAGAGCGGCAGATGGTAGCCGAGCGAAAATCCACCATGGGTTTGGATGCCCTCAAGCCATGGGATCTGACAGTCGATCCTTTAGGACGGCCTGCCCAAATTGCCTTTAATGGTGGAGAAGATCTATTGGCCAAAACGATTGATACTTTTGAGGCCCTCAAGCCTGAAATGGCGGACTACCTCAGGACAATGAAAATGATGGGGCACCTCGACCTTGAAAGCCGAAAGGGCAAGGCACCAGGTGGATATAACTACCCACTTGACGAAATCGGGGTGCCGTTTATTTTCATGAACGCTACTAGCACCGTGCGGGATATGGTAACCATGCTACACGAAGGTGGCCATGCGGTACATTCATTCGTAACCCGTACCCTACCGCTTAATACCTTTAAGCACACCCCAAGTGAGGTCGCTGAGCTAGCAAGCATGAGCATGGAGTTATTGTCTTTGGATCAGTGGTACCGTTTTTTTCCAGACCCTTCCGAGTGCCGTAGGGCCAAACGCGAGCACCTTGAGCAGATCCTTGAAACCTTGCCATGGGTTGCCTGCATCGACGCCTTCCAGCATTGGGTTTACGAAAACCCCAACCATAACCTTGCCGAGCGTGAGGCAAACTGGCTCCGCATCTACCAACAGTTCAGCCCTGACGTTGTAGACTGGACTGGTATCGAAGACGTAAAGGCCCATATATGGCAAAAACAACTTCACCTATTTGAGGTGCCGTTTTACTACATCGAATACGGAATGGCACAGTTAGGGGCAGTTGCCGTTTGGCGTAACTACAAGCAAAACCCCGAACTAGCCATCGAACAGTATTTGGCAGCACTTCGCTTAGGCTATACTGCCTCCATTGGCGAGATCTATCAGGCCGCTGGCATCAAGTTTGACTTCGGCGCTGACTACATCAAGAGCCTAATGGCCTTTGTGCAGGCTGAACTTGACGAACTTTAGTCGGCAAGATCAAGATGGGAATTGTCCTAACTTTTGATGCCGACATCGACCAATGCTTATTGCTGGATGATCAAGAACACCTTGTGCTTTTCCTGAAAAGACATCAAGAGCGAAGTGGCAATCTGCTGACAATAAAGATTAGAGATGGTCAGATTATCAGTGATGCGGAGAGTGCTTGGTCTGGCAACACATCGGGTGAACTTGGCAAGCAGGTAAGCAAAGACCCTGCTCAATTACTATATAAGCTCCAGCTAGTATATCAGCATAAGGACATCGGTCTCTTCAGCACATTTGCCAACACCCAATGGCCACAATATGAGCACCTTACGGCCTTTGACCTCTTGACACTCAACCCTATTTGGAACCTTCCTGAAGTCCGGCTTGTTGACTCAATGGGTCCCCACATCCAGATGGAGCCCATCAATCCAGATCGCAACGCCCCCCCATGTTGGGTAGACCTCAAAACTTACCAAACTGTTTCAGTTACAGCTATTGCCAAGGCTTTTGATATTGATAAAGCAAAAACCGAATCAGGTAAGGGATGGATTCAGTTTGATACCTACCAACCACAAGATCCGTACTATAGCAGCTTCGGTACCATACTGGCCCAATTCGACCTTGCTTCACCCAAAGGGAATTGCTCTTACCTTGAACTAAAGGACCAAATCTGGATGGCCTATGTTGACACCGATGACACTTTACACAGTATAAGTTTCAAACAAATCAATGCGCAAATAGTCTCGCATCAGAAGCAGGCATTAGTTGATCTTTCATCAGGTAACCTTGTAGTAAGTATTGCTAATGATGTGTCGAAATTGGTGGCGATAATTGACCACAACTTGTTAGTTTTGGTCACGCTTTAGAAACAGTACACACACCGAATACCATGCAAAAACCAAACCTCCAGACAGGTGCCATTGTGCGCCTGCTCACCAGCATCACGATCTTAACCCTCTCGTTTTGCTATACCGCCCCAACACTGGCCCAGACATGGCCACACAGCACAACAGTAGGCCTAATGACCAATGCCACAGGTGGCAGTTCGGTAGGTACCTTTCGGCTTTGGCTACCATCCACCAGCCTACCCAAAGCCCTTTTGTTCATCAGCAACAGGGGCCCAATGAGCCAGCAATTAGCTACAGACACTACCCTTAGACGCCTCGCTAGTCAGTACCAATTTGGTATCCTGATGAGTGAAGGAGGCCCCATCATCACCAATTTCGAAGGTGGTGCTGCTGGTCAAGGTGGCGACTATCACCATGGAGATAGCATCCAGACCGCCCTTGATAAGCTCGCTGCACAGGCAGGGATTGTTGGCGTCAACCACTTGCCATTGGTTACCTTTGGCCACTCTCTAGGAGTCTTCTTTTCGCAAGGAATGGGGCTATGGTCAGCCGGTCTGAGAGCCAATAACCAGCCAGAAATGGTGGCTGGCATCATAAGCTATCACTTGGGCAATGCCACACTCAGCAACTTTGCTTGGGCTAATAACAACCAGCTCAATAACTTTAAGTACCTGCCCAACCTCTGGATGAATGCCGAGCTAGAGGGGCCTGATGCCAACAACGGAAGCAACCTGACTTATTTCAGCCCCCAAGGCCGCATCGAAACTTTTAACAGGCGGCAATCTGGGGAACTTGTCCACCAGACCATCCTCAAGAACGGTAACCACAGTGTCTATTCCTACAAGGACATGGAGCTTATGGCCATGTTTATTGCCAAAGTGGTCCAATACAAAGTCCCGCAGGGTCATGACTTCAGCCAAGGCCGCCCAACACTTAACCTGATTGACGAAACCCAGTCCTACCTAGGGCGTAGTAGTGTGTTCAACAACTTTCTGGACTCAAACTATGTCGTTGGTCCTTACCAAAACCTCAACCCAGCAACCCATTGGTTTTTGTTCGATCAAGATTATGCAGATGCTTGGAAAGCCTATCACGTTACCGACCTGTATGCCACCTCGACCGTCACAACTGCCTGTGTTGGGGAGCGCATCACGATCAACTATAACAACCTAAGCCAACGACCATTTGGCCCGAACAACAGGTTTGTCGTGCAGCTCAGTAGCATCATCAGTAACTATGAGTCGCCAAGCCAATACCCCAAAGTTTTAGCCAGCTTTGCCAGCCAGGCACAGCAAGGCAGCCTGACTTTTAATCTTCCTGACAACGTGGTTGCGCCTTCAGCCTCGGCAGGCCCATTGCAGCCACTTATTGCAGGTGCTGCCTCTGGGATGTACCGCATCAGGATCATCACGACTGATCCTTACTCTGAAAGCAATAACATTGGCAACATTGACATCCGACCAGATGTTAACAATTGCCCCGAGCCAGACTTTTATGTCCAGGGTGTTCGGTCCGTAGTCGCACCGCTCTACAACAACATCCTTTGCCAAGGGCGTGACACCGCTTTCCCGCTGACATTGATCCGCCGTAACAGCTTCAGCTTCAATGCCGGTAACACCTTCAGCATAGAGCTTTCTGATAGCACTGGTAATTTTGCTAACCCAATTGTTGTTGGTGGCAAGTCCTCAATCCTGCCCACAGTCACGAACACCAGCTGGAGCCGAGACACCGTTTTGGTCAGGATCCCGACAAGCACCTTAGTTGCAGGTTATGGATACAGGCTCCGGGCTGTTAGCACTTCCCCTAGTGCCACAAGTAGCACTAATGGATCTGACATAATTATCAGAGTCTGCGGACAGCCATGGCTTGTTACGAGTAACCCTGCCGAAACCAATGCCCTTGTTAGCCAACCTCAGCTTTATCCCAACCCTAGCCAGGGGGCGTTCCAGATAAAAACCGCAAGTTTTGCTGGCAAACCTGCCCAAATTGTGCTGATGGATCAGATCGGGAAAACAGTATGGTCATCTGACTTTGCTGCCCTAGAGGAATCAATATCTATCCCTGCCTTAGATCTTAGGACTAGTATCTATCACCTGACGATCAGCAACCAAGAGCGAACCTTTAGGACCAAGGTTAACATCCAGCGATAGTCCTGCTAAAAATGACTGAAACCCCAGACACCCGTTTTGCGGACCCCGAACTCATCAAAACGGGTGATGGGTCTTTCTCAATATTCTTGCCACAGCTCAATGAAACCTACCACTCTAGGCACGGGGCCCTGCACGAGTCAAAGTATGTGTATATCGATCATGGGCTAGCTGACTATTGGCAACAACTATTGGCTAAAGGTGAAACAAAAAAAGAGGTCAATGTACTCGAAATTGGCTTCGGTACCGGACTAAATGCTTGGCTGGCCGCTCGATGGGCCATGGCGAATGATGTCAATGTTGTGTACACCACCCTAGAGCCTTATCCCCTTCCTGTTGAGATGGTGGCTAAGCTTCAAAGCGGCTTTGAGGACCCAGCCATATTTAATCAGCTGCATCATGTGAATTGGGATGAATGGCATGAGATCAGCCCGTTGTTCAGCCTAAGAAAAGTAGCTCAAAGACTAGAAGATTGGGCTGCCAATGATAAGTTGGAGGCTCAATATGATGTCATATTTTATGATGCCTTCGGGCCTAGCAAACAGCCTGAGGTCTGGTCAGCTGCCAATGTGCTAACCTGTGCTAATCTTTTGGCGCTTGGAGGCGTATTGACCACCTATTGTGCCCAAGGCCAGTTCCGTAGAGACTTAAGGGCCGCAGAATTAACCCTTGTTAAACTACCTGGTCCTCCTCACAAAAATGAGATCACCCAAGGCTGGAAAATCTAGGTTTTAGGAAGCTAGTTGACCTGATCATGAGGTCCAATCATCGAATTTACTAAATCCTCACCAGAGCCAAACCACTTGACCTCCAGCTGGTTGCGGAACCATGTCACTTGGCGTTTGGCATAGCGCCTCGTATTTTGTTGGATGGAGGCAATGACCTCGGCTTTGGTGGTTTGTCCATCCAAGTACGGCCACCACTCACGGTATCCAATGGTTTGTAAAGCCTTTTCATCCCTCAGGTGACTTAGAGATTGAACTTCCTGCTCCAATCCTGCCTCCACCATCATCTCCACTCTTCTGTCGATGCGCTCATACAGAACAGGCCGTGGCAGATCAATACCTAGGATCGTGAAGTCAAAATCTCTCTCC
>CANHWS010000128.1 GCA_947464365.1 Cytophagaceae bacterium
GCTTGCTGGCTACTTCGAAGAGCGGCATTTGGTCAAAAATGGCCTACCCGCCTCTGGCCGCTTCACCTGCGCCACGCCTGCAGAGGCCGTTGCTAGCCACAAACTCTTCGCCGCCGCCCTCTATAGTTCGGAGAGCGGAACTGTTGTAGGGTTGGAGTGGTAAAGCTTTAATGGCCCATACCTGATTTTTTGGTTTTTTTTTTGGATCTCTCTGGTTGTCAATACGACGGCCAGAGAGATTTTTTTGCTTGGTATATTGGATATGCTACGGTCTAGCAGGGTATTTGGCAGATATTACATTAGTTAAGATGGGATTAATTTGATTGCTATGTACTTGTTTAATTGGCTGTGCTGATGCGGTTTATGATTGATTAAAAAGTAGATTATATTTATTTAATGATTCTCAGGAGGGCATTGGCAAAGTATTTGCAAGTAATACGAAATTGAAGTTGCCATTTAAGGTAGTGTTATCTATCCTCAGATGCCACATAATGTGTTTTTTGAGACCTTTGCTAACAAAATCAAATCGATGCCATTGGCATGTTCGGGTCTTAGGATTTTAGCTCATTTTATGTTCCAGCCACACATACAAACAAAACGCTGCCGATTGGGGCATTGCCTGATAGGCCATAGGTTCGCTACCAGAAGCAGGACTATAGGCTTACTAAGCAGTTGGCTGATCTTGATGACATTATGGCCATTAGGGTTTGTGCATGGCCAGTTGCTAGGTCTGTCTACTAGGCAGGCAACCGCAACTACTGCTAGGATGAGTCAACCCCAGACTTACTCGTCCCAAGACCATAAGGTTGAATCCTGTGGTAGTCCGACTTTGGCCAACAGTGACACCCTAAATATGACCTTTCAGGAGGCGGACTCCCTCCTGATTACCCAGAACTTGATCTTGATGGCCCAGCGTTATCGCATAGAGGTTGCTAAGGCTAATGAGCTCGTGGCCAAGGTTTTTTCTAACCCAGTTCTGTACCTAGAGCAAAGCGTCTATAACCAACAGTCTAGGCGGTTGTTACCCATCCAGTCCGAGTATCAAGACGGTAGCCAAGGTCAGAATATCATCTCGGTCCAGCAGCTGGTCTATCTTGCTGGCAAACGCAACAAGCGCCTCAGACTAGCACTAGAGGGTACCAATTTAAGCAACTACGCCTTTCAGGACCTGTGTAGGACATTGAAGTACGAGCTGCACGCCAAATTACTGGATGTCCATGCCAAGCAACAATATCTGTCTCTTTACCTGACCTCAATCGGCAACCTACGCGAAACCATCAAGCTCTATAAGGTTCAGGTCGCAAAGGGGAACCTCGCCCTTAAAGAATTGGTTAGGCTCCAGGCCTTTTTGCTGGCATTGGAGACCGAACAACGTAACCTAAGGCAATCCTTGGCAGATATGCAGGCAGATATCCGGGTGTTGCTTGGAATCCCTAATGCTGTCTGGGTCAACCTGAAACTTCTGGATAAGCGACCACCTACCATGCTGCAGGACCTTGCGACCCTACAAGACCTAGCCCAAAACCAACGGCCAGATCTAAAACTAGCAGCTTCGGCAGTTAACCTCGAGGAGGCCAATAAAGCGCTCGAAAAGGCCAACGTAGTGCCTGACCTTAACCTTGGTGTGGTTTATGACCGTAACGGTAGTTACATCCAGAACTACACTGGTGTAAGTGCCCAGATGGCTTTACCAGTCTTCAACCAAAATATGGCCATGATCAAGCTGGCTGACCTACGTGCAAAGGCGGCTTATCAAGAGCTTGTAGCGGCCCGACAAAATGCGGCACAGGAGGTCAATACGGCCTACCAAAAGTATTTACTCAATCAACAAATGGCCCGCGAGCAGGACCCTGACCTCATGCAAAACTTTGAGGGCATGATGGCTGGACTTACTCGTAGCTACCAACAACAGCTTATCTCGGTTGTAGAGTACATCGACTTTTACGAAAGTTACAAAAACACCTTCCTACAGTATTATGACCTCGAAAATGATAAATTTCAAGCAATCGAAGAGCTCAACTTTGCAACTGGGGCCACTGTATTCCAACTTCGATAGGCGTGTATTTAGCCTTGGTTCCTGCTTAGACAACTTGCATTGGGCTAGCCTATTTAGTCTGACTTTTGTCCTGCTACTAATGGGATGTGTGCCAGATAAGACGACAACTGACCCTACGACCAATAGTGCTTTCTGCCTATCAGACTCTGTTTTTAAGGCATTAAGGCTCGATACCGTCCGGCAGGGCCCCATAGAGCAGGAGCTGAAACTAAGTGGCAAAATCACGTATGACGAAGACCATGTTGTCAAAGTTTTCCCCGTCGTGAGTGGTTTGCTGGAGAAAGTCAATGTCGAGCTAGGGGATCACGTAACTAAGGGTCAGATCTTGGCCGTGATGCGCAGTTCAGACGTTGTGGAGGTAGAAAGTCAGATCATAAACGCCCGAAGCAACTATACTCTAGCACTCAAAAATCTTGACATCGCCAAGGACCTGAAACAGAATGGTCTCAGTAGCGAGCGTGATGTTGTACAAGCTCAACGTGAGGTCGCGATGGCCAAAGTGGAGCTTGATAGGGCAGAGGAGGTGAGCAAAATTTATGGCCTCCACTCGTTTAATCAGTACCAAATACGTGCACCGAGTTCTGGTTATGTGGTCGAGAAGGCAGTGGCCGAGGGGATGCAATTTGACAAGGCCAATATGGCACATCTATTTATGATCTCTGACCTGAAGGACGTATGGAACATTGCAAACGTTTATGAGTCAGACGTCAGCAAGGTGACTACCCAGATGCCTGCCGAGGTCACGACTACAGCCTATGGTACGGAGGTTTTCCCCTGCCTAATCGACAAAGTCTTTGTGGCTCTTGACCCCGAAAGTCGTGTCATGAAAGTCAGGATGAAGCTAAATAATAGCGCTGGCAGGCTAAAGCCGGAAATGTTCACCATGACCAAAGTCAGGACCGCAATCATGCCAGATGCCCCCTTGGTCTGTTATATACCCACTGATGATGTCATCTTTGACAACAATAAGTATTGGGTTTTGGCCTACAAGGACCGATGCAAGGTCGAGCTTAGGGCTGTGGAGGTTGCCAGTTCCCAAGGTGACAAAACCTTTATCAAGTCAGGGTTGTCAGCAGGAGAGCGGGTTATCAAGACGGATAAACTGTTGGTGTACCGGGCGCTTTCAGGATCCTGAGGTGCCTGATAGAAGGCCTAACTACTTTGGGGCTTCAGTTGGTACGATTAGCTATTACATAGGTGTCATGGTGCCTACTAGTCTACATCGTGCAACCATCAATTTCCATTCATGATTATTGACCTCATTAAACGCAATTTATGACAGGGTTCATGCGTCAATTGTTGGGCTTTTCGCTCAAGAACAAATATTTCGTTTTCTTCATGACCCTGATTGCGATAGTGGCAGGGGTCTATAGCTATCTGCAAACGCCACTGGAGGCCTTCCCGGACGTTACCAACACCCAAATCATTATTGTCACGCAATGGAACGGCAGGAGTGCCGACGAGATGGAGCGTTTTGTCACCATCCCGATCGAAACGGCAATGAATGCGGTCCAGAAGCGTAGTAGTGTCAATTCGATCACGATGTTTGGCCTGAGCGTGATCAAAATCATCTTTGATGATGGGGTTGAGGATTTTTATGCCCGTCAACAAGTCAATAATCTGTTGCAAACGGTCAGCCTGCCCGAAGGGATTGATGCAGAAGTGCAGCCGCCTTATGGCCCGACGGGTGAGATATTTAGGTACATCCTGAAGGCAGACGGATCGAACAGTACGGACCTGCTAACGCTACAAGACTGGGTAATCGATCGTAATCTCAGGTCAGTGGACGGGGTAGCGGATATTGTCGCTTTTGGTGGGGTCAAGAAGACCTATGAAATCGTGGTCAATCCGCCCTTGTTAACCAAATATGGCATGACCCCGTTGGACGTTTATAATGCAGTTGCCAAAAGCAACCTTAACGTCGGTGGGGATGTGATTGAGCGTAGTGGGCAAGCATTTGTTGTCCGTGGTTTAGGGGCCATCAATAACATCTCTGACATCGAAAATACGATTGTGGACTTTCAAGGAGGTATACCAGTACTGGTCCGGAACGTAGCCACAGTCAGGCCTGGTGGTATGCCTAGAGTTGGGCAAACTGGGTACCAGACCAATAATGACGTCGTCGAAGGCATTGTTGTGATGCGTAAGGGCGAGAACCCCTCTGCTGTATTGGCTAGGCTCAAGGACAAAATTGCTTTGATAGAGCAAAAGATATTGCCAGCCGGCGTAACCATCGAGCCCATCTATGACCGCCAAAACTTGATGGACTATTGCACCGAAACGGTGACGCACAATCTGCTAGAGGGCATTTTTCTAGTTACGCTGATCGTTTTCATCTTCATGATGGACTGGCGCACGACCTTAATCGTTGCCTTGATAGTCCCGCTCAGCTTGTTGTTTGCCTTTATCTGTATGCGCCTGAAGGGGATGAATGCCAACTTGCTTAGCATGGGAGCTATCGACTTTGGCATCATCATCGATGGGGCCGTGGTGATGGTGGAGGGTCTATTCGTGATGCTGGACCACAGGGCCCGACAAGTAGGCATGGAGCGGTTTAACAAACTAGCCAAACTCTCGATGATCAAACGATCTGGCGCTGACCTAGCCAAGGCCATCTTCTTCTCCAAGCTCATCATCATCACGTGCCTATTGCCCATTTTTGCCTTCGAGAAAGTGGAGGGCAAGATGTTTAGCCCGCTGGCCTATACACTAGGTTTTGCACTACTAGGCGCGTTAATATTCACGATAACACTGGTGCCTGTGCTGGTTTCGGTTCTGCTCAGGACCAACGTACGCGAAAAACATAGCCCAGTCGTGAGCTTTATTCAGCGGGGTGTGATGGCTGGTTTTGGATTTACGAAGCGGTATGCCAAAATGGCGATATTAGTATCGGTCCTTGCCCTTGGTGGGGTGCTCTACTCGACCCGTTGGCTAGGTACTGAGTTTTTGCCTCAGCTGAATGAAGGTGCGCTCTGGATCGGGGCTGAGTTCCCGATGAGTAGCTCCTTGACCGAGACACGTAGCTATGTCGATCGGTTTAGGGCGGTGGTCTCGGCCTTTCCTGAAGTCAATAGTGTTATGAGCCAAACAGGCCGCAGCAATGATGGTACCGACCCCAATGGCTTCTACTATGCCCAGCTGATGGTTAACCTAAAGCCCAAGAGCGAATGGAAACGCCATATCACCCAGGACCAACTTGTGGACGAAATCAATGCCAAGTTAAGTGCTTACCCGGGCATCGTTTTCAACTACAGCCAGCCTATCATCGACAATGTTGCCGAGGCCGTAGCGGGTTTTAAGGCCAGCTTTGCAATCAAAATTTTTGGCACTGATTTACACAAGCTCGAGACCAAGGCTAACCAGGTTGTCAAAGCTATCCAACCCGTTGAGGGTATTAAGGACCTTGGCATCTTGCGCAACCTAGGCCAGCCAGCACTCAATATCAGCCTAGATGAAGCCAAAATGGCTGCTTATGGGGTTATGAAAGCAGATGCTCAAGCCGTCATCGAGATGGCGATTGGGGGTAAACTCACCACCCAGTTGTTTGAAGAGGAAAAGCGGTTTGATATCAGGATCAGGTACCCGAAAGAGTTCCGTGATAATGCCGAAGTGATTGCCCAACTCAAGATACCGACCATTAAAGGCAACAAAATCCCGTTAAGCGAAATTGCCGATATCCAGCTCGTGAACGGTACAGCTTTCGTCTATCGGGAGAACAACACCCGCTTCATCGCCGTCAAGTTCTCTATTAGGGGTCGGGATATGGGCTCAACCATTGCTGAGGCTCAGGAACGCGTTAAGGCTGCGGTCAAACTACCAACTGGCTATGACATTAAATGGAGTGGCGAGTTCGAGAACCAAGTCCGGGCCACTGCCAAGCTGATGCAAGTGGTGCCGATCTCGCTCATCATAATTTTCATCATCTTGTTTGTGATGTTTGGGAACCTAACAGATGCAGGGCTTGTACTCACCAAAGTACCCTTTGCTGTAATGGGCGGTATTTTGGCCTTGTTTATCACCCATACCAATTTTAGCATAGCCTCTGGCATCGGGTTTATCGCCCTGTTTGGTATCTGTATCCAGAACGGTGTGTTGCTGATATCCAGCTTCAAACATGAGTTGCACAATGGCGCCACCTTGGACCAAGCAATCCAGAGTGGTGTTGCAGATCGGTTTAGGGCGGTGGTGATGACAGCCATGATGGCAGCCCTCGGCCTGATCCCGGCGGCTATTAGCACTGGCATTGGCTCCGAAACGCAAAAGCCGTTGGCCATCGTCGTGATCGGTGGCTTGGTCACTGACACCATTTACTCCTTATTGGTTTTCCCGCTGGTCTGGCGTGGGGTCAATAAGGTGGCTAAGTTGTCGTGATGGGGGGCAATTAAAACCGTATCATCGTCTCCAACACCAAGGCATGGTAGCCTGACTGACCATTGTTCGGGATTTTGTAACCGACGATGATGACTTGTTTCTCGCGTTCGTACTGGATGGCGGGGATAAAGCAGGCTAGGTCGTGGGTGCCGCTAAACCAGTCTGCAATAAAGGACCAGCGGTGGGCGATGGGCTGCTCAAACCCCACAATGGCAGACCATGGCTGGTTGGCTTGCTCGATGCTGAGGCCCTCGCCAGTAGGGATGTTGCGGTAGCCAAAGGTGGGCGCGTTACCATTGCTGACCCCGGCGGTGAGCCGTGTGTAAATGCTAGGAAGGCGATAGCTCAGGTGGCTAAAGACCCAATAGCCAGGTTGCTTCCGGCTGAACGAATAGTTGGCTACAGCACCGACAGTCAGGCGCGTATCGTGTCCGATCAGGTGGTGGTTTTTGTTGTCATGGTCGGCCTCGCCATGATAGAGCGGGATAATGTGTTTGGCGCCAAAACCCAAAGCTTCATTGAAGGTGCTAGGGTAGCCTAGGTTGTTGAGCGAAACAGAAATCTCCGTGTTTTTGGCAATGCCATAGGTTAGGAAGTTAAAGCTGTTCCAGGCGACGGAATTGTTGCTTTTGGGGGCAAACTGACTTTCGTGGGTCCACTCCAACAGGCCGGGGTGGGTTACATCTGCCGATGGAATCCCTACGATCAGGGATTGTGCTTTGCTAGAGAAATCGGCAAGGAAAACGAATGTGCTCGTGATCAGTGTTAGGATGAGGTGGGTTGGGCTCTTAGGCTGCAAGCAGGTCGCTTTTGAAATTGTCTGTGGTTTCGGTAACACGCGGGTGGGTTGGTTGTGTGGGATTGAGTCAATAAAAACCGTGCCAACATTAAAGAATGTTAATGCAGAGTTCAAAAAAACGCTAAAAATGTCCAGAAGCAGGTTCCTAGCACCTGTTTTAGCCAAATCCTTGTGGCAATATGGTTAGCAAAATTCTCATACATAGGCCATACCTTTGCTGATACCTAATCACCCACAGCCCAACCCCGGATGAAGTATCTGATTTTTGCTCTTTGTTGCCTGACAACTTTGCTGGCCAAGGCCCAGACCGATGATGTCATGATCGTTGAGTACATCGACTCAAAGACGGGTAGTGGCTATGGCGTGACCATCGTCAACCCTACGACGCAGCCCATCAACCTGACAGCGGGGCGCTACATCTTCAAGATGCAGGACGAAAATGGGCGTGTTGTCGATAGCGTTCGGCTAACGGGAACTTTAGCTCCTGGAGCTGTCAAATACATCGGCAATACCGTCTATTGTAACTCCGACTGTAGTGGCAGCTGTGACTTCACTACAGCCAATAATACAGGCATCAATGGCAACGAAAAGGTGGCCATCATGAAGGGGAACAACCGCGCGTTTGTGGATATGGTTGCACGCTGGAACGATAACACCATTTCTGGCTATCGTGTCGGTGGGGTTAACAACGGATTGCTGGAGTCGCGCCTCGAGCGTCTGCCGACCAATTGTTCACGTTATACCAGCATCTCGGGATCTGGACCTAACTCATGGCCTAGTTCTTCCACAACCAATGTCACCGGCTGGACCGTCACGAAGTTGACTGCCACCAGCAATAAGTGTATGATCACTACTGGCTTCACGCCTTCGTTCAACACGGGCAACTTCAGCCTAGGTCCGGACACATCCTTGTGTGGGCTCACTAGCTATACCATCACGGCCCCGCCACTTCCTGGCGCCACGCTTACTTGGTCTAACGGATTAGGTACCCAAAGCATTTCGGTCCGGAATTCGGGTAAATATTGGGCAACCTACTCTAACGGCCTATGCACCGTTACAGATACAATTAAAGTGACGTTTGGCACGATCGGGAATGCTGGCCTCGGAGCGGATAAACAAGTATGCCTTGGCCAACTAGTTGTCCTAAAGCCAGCCACAAGGGGTGTCCGCACCCGCTGGAGCAATGGTGCTACCACAGATTCCATCAGGGTCATAACGGCAGGCAGCTATTCTGTCATTGTTACGCCTGCCCTTGGCTGCGAAAGCAGGGATACCATTGTCGTCAGGGCTGATAATCCTATCCGTGGATTTTTAGGGCCTGACCTGGCAATTTGTGGTGGGGATAGCGTTACCCTAAGCTCCACTTTCGCAGCAACAGCAGGTCTGCCTATCGTCTGGAGCACTGGTACAACTTCATCAAAATTAAAGGTCGGCACTAGTGCCATTATAGTTGGCACCTTGGTCAATGGCAGTACTTGTCTGGATAGGGATACGATCATCATCGGGATTAAACCGGCCATTACAGACTCCTTGCCAAGCGTTATCACGACCTGCGATATTCAGACCGAGGTCATCACGGCACCAGCTGGCTATACTTACCTCTGGAACACAGGGGCCACAACCCAAACCATTACACCGGGTCAGATAGGCAAATATGATGTTCGCCTATTCCGCAATGGTTGTTCGCGTTTGACAGCCACAGACCTAAGGCTGGGCAACTGCGCATGGACCTTGCCTAATTTCTTGACCCTTAACCAAGATGGACTAAATGAGGATTTCAGCCCTACACGTCTTTCTGTTTTCTCAAGTGCAGAGGCCCGCTTTTACAATCGTTATGGGGTTGAACTAGGCAAAACTACCGATCCAGACATCCATTGGAAAGCAGAGGGTCTACCTTCTGGCATCTATTACTATGTCGTCAAGGCAACCTTGCAAAATGGCACTGTTGCAGACTATCGTGGCTGGGTTGAGGTGGTCAAATAGTAGATGATTTCAAGGATGTATTTTGGCTGAAGCTTAAGACAA
>CANHWS010000129.1 GCA_947464365.1 Cytophagaceae bacterium
CAGCGCTTCCACCTGCGCCACCAAAGGCATTGCGGTTGGTGCGTGCCCAACGGATGGCACCTGTAGCAGGAGTTTCCCAGTCGACAGGCAAAGCAGCATTAGTAAAAGCCTCATTAAACGGCAGGGAGCGAGCGACAGGTTGACACTTAAGGTATTGACCTTTTTGACGCATACCGGCCGATCCGCTTGGGTCTAGCCAAGTTTTAAGCTGTGAGCCTGCAGCTGCTAGGGTATCCCACGATGTTGAAAAACGACCATAATTATCAGGAGACTGTAGGTTAGTACACGAAGCCCCACCACCATAAAGCTGACCTACGACATAGCCAGCACTGTCAAACAAGGGCGAGCCACTGCTACCACCTTCGGTGGTTGATGTTGCCCATACGACTTGCCAAGATGCTGCTCGGGTGCCTCCCCATAACACAGGGCGCAATGCACTTGTGTAAGTTGATATCTTTTTGATGTCGCCATCTGGGTGGTGAATACCGAAACCGTTAGGCGAGCGGAGGTAGCTACGGTTCCAGCCATTGAGGTAAACATTATAGCTATTCGGGGGACGGTTGGTGAGCTCAACCAAACAAAAATCGCTATTGCCAGCACGTGATATTAAGCGCGAGCCTGATACAGTCTGTTGGTTAGCAGGATTGGTAGAAGGGTTATTGCAAGTAGGTGACTCCCAGTTGAACCAGAAAACCCAGTTGCCAACATTGGCACCCGAAGAACAATGGTTGGCTGTCAGGAAGTAGTTTTTGCCGCTTGCGTTGGCAGTGTTGACCATCGAACCGGTGCAAAGTCCACCGCCAGAGGCATCGGCAATCATCGCTACCGAACGGCGCTGATCCAACCAATTATTGCCTTCTGGGCAAACCACATTGCGGTTACAAGCGCCCGACGTTCCGAATCCGTTGATTGCCTTCGAGTCCTTATAGCCATGCACAATTGTCCCGATCGAGATCTGACCACGGAAGTCTGCATCAGCTGGCTCTATGTACTCAAGTGTAACCTGATCGCCCCAAGTTGGCGCTATGCCAAGATTTAGTTCTGGTTGTTGGTTCCGGTTGCTAAATCCACCAAGGAATTGGCTCCGATCCTTGTTCACCACGTACAACAAGGCACCGTCTGGTATCAAAAAACGATTTAGTGCCATCATGATCGACTTGGCACCTGGGCTACTGATAGTAAGACGCCAAACTTTGTCACCACCAGGCAAAACCGACCATACGCCATTAGTGGCCGACGACAACTTAACAGCCAATGGCTTGCCAATCCGGAACGGACGTGGCTCAGGGTTTAGGGCCAAGATTCTATCTTCTTCCTCCAAGGCCCGCACATCCACCGCTTCCATCAAGACCGTAGGTGGTGCCATAAGGTGTGTATTAGGAAGCGACCCTGGTGGCGTCCCACCTTCGCTGATTTGGGAAAAGGCCCCTGAAGTTGTCAGTAGGCCTATGGCCGCCGCAATCATTAGCGGCCTGAGTATTGATTTTGTCATGATAGACAGCACTGGTTGTGAGACTGAACGATGTATTAATAGTACGAAAATGCCAAGATATGCAATCTCGGCAACAGGATAAGGGGCTTGCCGCCGAACTTGTTCATTTTTTAGACAAGATTAGTGGATGATAGGTTGCCTACCGTTGGCAGATAGCCTGATTTTGAACATGTAGTCCTTAGTATGCAAGCAACTTTCGGGTATGGGACCTAACTTGCAGCCCACCATACACTATGACCAAGCAACAACAACCAAAGGCAATATACCCCGTCCTATTGCTGCTAAAAATGGCCCTCCTGTTTACAGGACCTACAACATGGGCACAAAACCAAGGCCATTGGGAAAACGATAAGCCCAAAATCGTCTTATCAGATGTCCTGATCGACAATTATCAGATTAGGGTCAGCACAACAAAAGGCAACATCAAGATTGATGGGCAGCTATTTGAGCAGGACTGGAAAGAGGCAGATTCTATCCAGCAGTTCTACCAAAACTACCCTTATGATACTGGCTATGCATTCTCCGGAACGGTTGTCCGGATGATGCGGGACGACAAATACCTTTATATCAGCGCCGTTTGTCAGGACCAAATTCAAGGTCGATATATTTCAACCAGCTTATCCAGAGACTGGAACACCCGTGATACCGATGGGTTTCAGTGGGTGATTGATCCGTTTTTGGATAAAACCAATGGATTTGGCTTTGCAGTTTCGGCTTATGGTGCTCAGCGCGAGGGCCTCATCAGCAGCGGAGGAAATGGCGGAATTAATACCTCATGGGACAATAAATGGTATAGCGCGGTGTCACAACACCATGGCTATTGGGTCATGGAAGCCGCCATACCGTTCAAAAGCCTGCGGTATAAAGCCAATCTTTCACATTGGCGCATCAACTTTGCCCGGACGGACTACAAACGCAACGAAATGAGTGTATGGGTGCCGATGTTTCGTAACTTTTCGATTGCCAACCTCGGCTTCACAGGTAAGGCAACTTTTGATGATCCTGTACCTAAAGCAGGCTCCAATGTTTCGATTATCCCTTACGGCAACCTCAGGCTGAACCAAGAAAAAAAAACAGACGGTAGCTTTACCAATAAGGGCGAGCCAAGTGCAGGCCTTGATGCCAAAGTTGGCCTTGGCAGTGCCACAAACCTCGACCTGACGGTCAACCCAGACTTTTCGCAGGTGGAGGTTGACAGGCAAGTGACCAATCTGAGCCGGTTTGAGCTATTCTTCCCCGAGCGACGCAACTTCTTTTTGGAGAACCAAGACGTTTTTGACGGCTATGGTAGCGCCAGGGTCCGTCCATTTTTTAGCCGACGAATCGGTATAGCGCTGGACACAGCCTTAGGCCTATATGTTAACAACCCCATCCTACTTGGAGCTAGGCTCACTGGCAAACTGGGTCAGGATTGGCGTCTTGGAGTCTTGGCAGCTCAAACGGCAAATAACCCAACTGCCGGCAATAAGGGGCAAAACGATGTTATGATCTCGGTCCAGCGGCGTGTTTTTGACAGGTCATTTGTGTCTGCTTTCCTTATTAACAAACAAGGAATCGGAAGTGCTAACGGACTTAGCTTTGGGACCTATGACAATGACTACTCACGGAATGCTGGCCTAGAGTACAACCTCATTTCGGCAGACAACCGCTGGACAGGCAAGGCCTTTTATCACCTGTCACAAACAGGGCGTTTGCAGGACAGTAGACTAATTGACAGCAAGGCAATGGCTGGCGGACTCAACCTGGCCTACAATGATCGCAACCTATCTTTTGAAATTTCGGCAGAAACTGTTGGGAGCAACTACACTGCCGACTTAGGGTTTAGACCCAGATCTAACTTTACCTATCTATCACCCGAGGCTGGTTACGTCTTTTTATGCAAAAAAGGGCCTATTGCTAGCCATGGACCCTATTTGGCAGGCGAGCTGTACATGATGCCTAACCTAAATGGCCAGTATCGGCTAACAGACCACAATTTTGACCTTAGCTATTATGTCGCGGATAACAGCACCCGAAGTTTGCGCCTAGCAGTGGGACAAGACTTTATTTATCTGTTTGCCCCATTTAATCCTTCGGTTAGTAGTGGAGGTGACACCCTAAGCCGCGGCAGCTCCTACACAACACAATATGTAAGGGGTTCTTACGCAAGTGATATTCGTAAACCTATCTATTTGAATTTGGCGGCAAGTTATGGTGGCTTTTATGTCGGCACCAAATTCAGTGCGGATGCCACACTCAACTATCGCCTAATGCCCTACATGGCCCTCGGCATCACTGCCAACTATAACAGGCTAAATTTACCAGAAACATGGGGCAGTAAGGATCTATGGCTACTAGGACCTAATATCAACCTGACCATGACCAACAGTTTGTTTTTCAAGGTCTATTACCAATACAACACACAGATCAACAACACCAACATAAATGCAAGGTTGCAGTGGCGCTACAGCCCAGCGTCTGACTTGTTTATTGTCTACACTGACAACTATACCATCAGCAACAATATGCAGTTCAAAAACAGGGCATTGGTCCTGAAACTGACCTATTGGCTCAATGCCTAAGATTGGGGTAAGCCTACTAACTTGCATCTTGATAGATACTATCTTAAACTTCCTAAAACGCTTTATCCGAATGCCTAACCGACTAATACCAATCGCCGCCTCCATGGTCCATCAATTCAAAAGTATAAGCTCACCCCGGCCATCAGCCCGCTCAATTTACTTGGCTTTGATCTGCTGGTTGGCCTTAACAACGCTCGGAGAAACAGCTTGGGCCCAACGCACACAAATCACGCTTAACGACAATTGGCGCTTTCTGCGCGAGGACATCGAGGCTGCCTCATCCCCCACTTTTGATGACCAGAAATGGGAACGGGTCAATGTGCCACATAGCTACAACACTAACGATGCCTTTGATAATGTCAAGGGTTATTACGAAGGTCCAGCTTGGTACAGTAAGACGTTCAGGATCAGCGAGGTGGACCCCAACAAAAACTACTACATCCAGTTCGAAGGGGCCAACAAAATGGCCGATGTATGGCTCAATGGCAACAAACTAGGCCAACACCAGGGTGGATACACTGCATTTGTGTTTGACATCACCCCATTCCTCAAGGCTGGTAGTAACAACCTTGCTGTCAGGGTTGATAACAGCACTAAACTAGAAATCGCCCCAATTTCTGCAGACTTTACCTTCTATGGTGGCATCACCAGAGACGTCTGGTTGATCAGCACCCCAAAGGCACATTTAGGCGTCCTTGAGCCGTATCAAAACAGTTTCTGGTACCGCAAATTCAAGGTCGATAGTACCAAAGGACAAGTCGAGGTCGAGATCCCGGTCTTTAACCAAAGTAGTAGTGCCAGCCTTAAGGCAGAGCTCACGGTCAATCTGCTGGATGCCAAACGTCAGATCAAAGGCAGCTTCAAAACGGGCATTAGCTTGGGTGCCAACAAAGACAAAATCTACAAAGGTTTGCTATCGGTGGCCAAACCAACGCTCTGGAGTCCATCGACACCTTACCTATATACAGTGGAGGCCATATTGTCCAGCAAGGACAAGACCCCAATTATGCTTGACCATGTCCAACAACCACTAGGCTGGCGGTGGTTTAGGTTCAGTGCCGATAGCGGATTTTTCCTCAATGGACAACCACTCAAACTAATGGGCACCAACCGCCATCAGGACCGCGCCAACATTGGCCCCGAGCTGACGGATGCCATGCACATCCAGGACATTGAGCACCTCAAGGAGATGGGGGCCAATTTTATCCGTATTGCGCACTATCCACAAGATCCTGCCCTACTCAATGCTTGTGACCGCTTGGGGATTTTGGCCTGGGAGGAGATTCCGATCGTGAACCAGATCAATACTACTACAGCCTTTACTAACAGCTGCTTGGCCCAGATGAGCGATATGGTTAATCAGCACCGCAACCACCCTAGTATCATTATTTGGGGGTATATGAATGAAGTCCTAATCAAATTACCAAGGGAAGACCAAGATGGCTATATGGCCAAAGTCGTGGGCCTAGCTAAAAAACTAGATAGCCTAGCCAGATCGCGTGACCCAGAGCGTTTCACAGGAATGGCGCTCCACAATAGCGAAAACTATAACAAATGTGGCTTGCCTAACGTGCCCCAGGTTGTTGGCTGGAACTTCTATCATGGTTGGTACCACGACACATTCGAAGATTTTGGCAAACGCATGGATAAGGAGCATGCCCAATACCCGAAGCGTATCCACCTGATAGCGGAGTATGGTGCAGGCATGGATGGACGGATTTTTAGCTCCAATCCCAATATTTATGATTTCACCCCACAATGGGGTCAAGCCTATCATGAGAGTTACTATCGTCAGATCATGGACCGCCCATACATAGCTGGCGGTGCCCTCTGGAACTTGGTTGACTTTGGAAGCGAGGGGCGTAAAGAGACTATGCCTCATATCAACAACAAAGGGATGTTGACGATGGAGCGCCGCCGCAAGGACGTTTATTATTTCTACCAAGCAGCCCTTACCCCCGCCAAAAATGCTGTCGTTTACATCGCAGAGCGCGATAGGCCCTTCCGTAAGGTAAACATCGGCCAAGGGTGGAAATATGTCAGGCAACCAATCAAGATTTACAGCAATCAAGGCGAGGTAGAGATATTCGTCAATGACAGGAGCCAAGGTAAAGTCAAACTAACCAACTTCTCAGTAAAGCAAGACGTTGTCTTATTGGCTGGCACTAACAAGGTGGTGGTCTGGGCATACGATGCCGTCGGTGGGGGCAAAACCTCTGATACCTACGATATTGAGGTGGAGCTCCAGCCAGAAAACCTAACTAATGAAGTTTATCCATTTAAAGAGGTATCCATCAATTGTGGGTCAAATGCCGATTTTACTGATCCGCTTACAAACCAAGTCTATGAGGCAGACAAGGCGTACAAACCCGGTAGTTATGGCTTTATCGGTGGGCGCACCTTCATGAACTTCAAGAGGATAGGCTCCCAAGACGAGATTATAGGCACAGACAAACAACCTGTTTTCCAAACCCGTCGCGACAGCCTTAGCAGCTATAAGTTTGATGTGCCAGCTGGCCACTATGAAGTGGAACTGATGTGGGCCGAAACTGACCCCAAAGCCAAAAGTGTCGTTTATGATCTGGCGGGTCAGGTCCAGAATGCGACCAACGCCACCACTGAGCGCAGCATAGATGTGGACATCAATACTCTACCTTTCGTGCGGGACCTCAACTTGATCCGTGATTATGGCTTCAACCAAGCAGTGACCAAACGTGCAAACATTATGGTCACAGGTAAGGAAGGCATTGAGGTCAAGTTCAAGGCCAACAAGGGACTTACGACCATAAGTGGCATTCGTGTCCAGAAACTTTAGGGGCAAATCTTAATACTAGCCCTTTATCGGCAATGGGGAAACGTAGGCAATTTATTTGGCAGCTCATGACTGGTGGTTTGGCCGCTGGTTTGGCCCCTAATGCTCTTAGCAAGGTGGTACCAATGTCCAAATCCGTTAGCCAAAACCCACCCCATAGAATCGAAGAGCTCGATCTGTTGGCTGAATATGCTGGTGAACAACAGCCTCTTTGGCCATCCTTAGCCTTAGATGGTCCTGGCCATGATAATATTGGTACTGCTCCCAGCCTAGTTTGGTATTGGCCAGATACCAAGGACAAAACGCCCAAAGGCCTTATCTTGATATGCCCAGGAGGAGGCTACCTCCGCCATGCCCCACACGAAGGCAAGGACATCGCTCAGTTCCTCAACAATCAGGGATATGCGGCTGGTGTGGTGCACTATACCGTCAAACCACAACAGTACTTCCGCCCATTTCAGGATATCCGACGGGCTTTGTTACTTGCTAGGCAGCGTGTCGCCAAGGCGTTTACTGAAGGCAAAATCCTGAGCCATAAGATTGGCCTCATTGGGTTTAGTGCCGGTGGGCATGTGGCTGCAACCATGGGCAGGAACCCCAGCTTCCTGATCAACAAATTAGCTGCAGACCCATTGCAAGTGCAAGACGATCCGCTCTTGAGTCTTTACAATCCAGTCCCGGATGTAATGGTGCTAGGTTACCCTGTGATCAGCATGACCAACTTTGCCCACTTAGGAAGTGTAAAGTCCCTGCTTAGCCTTGATGATAAGTCTGTAGAATTGCCAGATAACCTATCACTTCGTGAGCAGTTCAGTCACCAAATCAATATTGGGCCAGGGTTCCCGCCGACTTTTTTGTTCCATACCGCCAATGACAAAGCCGTTCCTGTCCAGAACAGTATAGCCCTTTCAGAGGCCTGCATCAAACATGGGATACAGACCGAGTTGCACGTTTTTCCTGATGGCAAACATGGTGTAGGGCTCGCCCAAAACTTCCCTGCGTTGGCTATTTGGCCAACCTTGATGGTCAGTTGGCTAGGGAGCCACATCAAATAATCCCTGTTTGTAGCCACTCAAGCCCTTTGTATCGGTCAAGTATTGGATACAGCCTTGATTCTGCCATCATTTTAAGCCTTATTATTGCATTGGCATCCAAGTTCGGGTGCCGCACCAAGACCTGACCGCCACTTCGTTTTTCTGGCTTAGACCAGACCAACCTATTTTCATTTTCATAGTCTGAGCGCTTTAATTCTAATTGTATGAAAATCAAATCACTAGGCTTCATTCGCTTGTATGTGGCCATCTTGCTGACCTTCGTAACTTTGAGCGCTGGCATGGCTCAGTCCACTTACGAAGTCAAAAAGTTTGGAGCTAAAGGACGAAAACAGGACGATGCTCGCCCCGGTATCCAAAAGGCCATTGATGCCTGCGCAACGGCAGGTGGAGGCACTGTCTATTTTGCCCCTGGCGAATACACAACCTCGACGATTTTCCTCAAGAATAACGTAAGGCTCTACCTTGAGGCGGGGGCTACCATTTTGGCCAGCCGCAAAAAGGAAGACTACACCTTTACGAAAGGGATCTATAGCACAGAAACGGATGTGCCAATCCTGATCTATGCCGAAAACCTAGAAAAAATCGGCATCGATGGGCCTGGTACTATCAACGGGCAAGCCGAACCAGTGTGGGAACCGCTGCGAGAAGTGGATAAATTCATCGAGGCAGAAACTGAAAATGCTCGTGCCGCTGGCATCGAGATGAAGCGTGCCTACGCCACTGATCCTAAAACTTGCCTTATCTACCTAGTAGCTTGTAAGGATGTCAACATTGAGCACGTCACCCTCACCCAGTCGCCCAACTGGACCTTACACCTCGCCAATTGCGATCGGGTCAACATTAGCAATATCTTCTTGTACAGCAGCCTAGACAAAGGTGTTAATGCTGATGGAATCGACATCGACGGTTGTCGAGATGTTAGGGTAAGTAACTGCACCGTCCAGACGGGTGATGATGCCATCTGCCTCAAGAGCACCAACAAAAATGGTGTCTATTCTAACTGCGAGAACATCACGATCACGAACTGTACTCTTGTCAGCACCAGCACTGCCCTTAAGATCGGTACAGAAAGCCATGGCAATTTCCGCAACATCGTTTTCAGCAACTCGACCATCAGCAACACCAACCGTGGCATTGGCATCTTTGTCAGGGATGGTGCGACTGTGGACCGTGTGATCTTTAGCAACCTCACCATCGAATGTAACCGCAAACACTTCAACTGGTGGGGCGATGGTGACCCAATCCGATTTGTGTTGCTCAAACGTGACGCCAAGTCAAGGGTTGGCAGCATCAAAAATGTCTTAGTCCAGAACGTAATCGCCACTGGCCA
>CANHWS010000130.1 GCA_947464365.1 Cytophagaceae bacterium
GACTTGCCCCTGTTTGGGCTTGCAACATGGCCAAAGTCTCTTGGTAGAAAGGGTTCTGCGGCGCTAGTTTGGTGGCCTTTTCGGCTAGGCCTAGGGCTAAGTTGGCCGCATTTCGGGTCTCGATTTTGTGCAGGTGAAGCCACAAACAACGGGCTTCGGCATCCAGCTCGGCGGCATCTTGGCTATCATACCGCCTAAAATAAGTCCGGACAGCCTCAGCATAACTCGTCCAGGCACCGATCAGCTTGTACCGTTGCACCTCGGCCTGTGCTACGATCTGGGGCATACCGACATAGCCAGTAGCTAGTAGCTCGACTTTGAGCTCGGCATAGGTTTGGGCTGGCATCCCACGCCCAGCAGCCCGAAGCAATGCAGACAGACATACCGCATTGAGTTTGGCATCCACAGCACTATCGCCATACAGTTTCCGGAAGGCCGCATGGTTATGCATCAGGTACAGGATCGGCTCTTCTTGCCAGTCAAATACCCGAGTCCGGATCACCTCCCAAGCTTCAGGGCTAGTCCAGTTCTTAGGCCCCACAACACCCAGAAAATACATAGCTAGGTCCGCAGCGGGTTCGCCTGCCAAATCCTGTAGTTTGAGATAGGTCAGCAGGCCATCAGCATTCAGCATCTGGGCGAAATAGGCCTTCTTGAGCTCAGGCACACTCATGCCGTTTTGCGTCACGGTCCAGATGGCCCACCTCAGCTCTTCAGCAGTTGGTTGGCCAGTTAGGCGAGCCAACTCTTGCCCATTGTCAGCCAGCACCAACACCGTCGGGAAGGTCCGGACATCATATTGTGTCGTCAGGTCACGGCCCGCCTTTTCAGCCACCGTCAGCACCATATAGCTAGCCGAAAGCGCCTTGGCATTCGGACCGACCGCCTTCATTACTTGGTTGGACTGGATATCATTTGCGCCAGCCTGATCTCGCAGCTCCAACAGCTGGATACCAACACGGCCAACATTTCCTAATGCGCCATGCTGCGTCGCCCCACCCGCATAGATAACCTGAGGCTCCGTAGGCGCATGCTGACCTTGTCCTGCCATTGTCGGTTGGGCTTGGGCCGTGCTGACAAAATCATGGTAGGCAAACTGCGCTGGCACCACAGTCGGGAACACCACCATCCCGAAGGTTAAGGCCACCATCATCCTCAGGCCCTTTTGGATGGTTTTGGTCATACCAGGTTTCGAAACCACAGGTAGTTGAGATGCCCTCAAGCTGATAGAAGCTGATTTTGCAGGGTATAGATTGGGCGTTTTCATAGCGGTCAGAAGGCAAGAGTTGGGTGGGCCTACCCGCAACAGAGGGAGGCAAATCAATGTCAGATAGTCAAGTATTCAGAAGGCAACGACAACCTCGAACTTTGTGTTACAGGACCCAGTGGGACTCCGTTCGGGGCTGATTGATTCGGTTGCTAAACAGGAAGCACCCTTGGCTAAGCGGCCGGGCTCATAGACAGCTATAGATACGCATCAGGGCCAGAAGGTAAGCCCCAAACAACCCGAAAATATCTAGCCCCGCTGGTTGAATCGTCAGAACGTCCTCCTATACCCTCCTAATCGACACCAGCGTTGTGGTACCTTTGTCGCACAGGCTGGATTATCCGATCACAAGTACAGGATTAGCAAGTCCGGCCCGAATACTCCCCCAAGCCACGGCTCACCCCTATGCAAGTATCGACCGCAGGCATCGTCCTCAGTACCATCAAGTACCGCGAGACATCGGTCATCACCAAGATCTACACCCGTGAACTTGGCACCCAAGGCTACATCGTAAACGGTGTGCGGGCAGCCAAGGCACGGATGGCCCCCAGCCTGTTCGAGCCCCTGACCCAGCTCCAGCTCGAGGTATATCATAGCCCCAATGCCGAGCTGCACCGCATCAAGGAGATCTATTGCAGCCAGCCCTACCACCATATCCCGCTGGACCCCGTCAAAAGCACCATTCGGTTTTTTTTGGCCGAGTTTGCCGCCCGCATCTTGGCTGATGAAGATGCCCACCCTGACCTGTTTTCTTTTCTGGCTAGTGCGCTACAGGTGCTGGATCTGATGGATACCTCGGTTGGTAGTTTCCCATTGCAGTTTATGCTCAAGCTGGCCCAACCCCTTGGTTTCGAGCCCTCCTCAGCTGAGGATTTCCTAGACCACCTCCCCCACCCTGCCGAACCTTGTTATGGCCTCCGCCCCTTTGAACAAGGCCAACTCATCATCGAATACCTAAGGCAGCCCTTCACCGCCCCACCCCAGCACATCGATCTTGAGCTGCGCCGCTACCTGATGACCCTCGTCCTTGACTTCTGGTCTGGCCACCTCAACACGATCATCGCCCCCAAAAGTTTGGTGGTGTTGCAACAGGTGTTGGGGTAGTTGACTTCATTCACACTGACAAGGTTCAGCAGGAAAAAAGGTAGTGGATTGCCATAGCATCAAGATGTTTTGCCAAAAAAATCCTATTTTTGTGTAAGGCGGTTGGTTGATAGCCGCCTGCCAAATAACTAATCGTGAACAAACTCTCCAAGATATCAATAGCCGGTTGGAGATCCATCAAACAGATTGATGGATTCGAGCCTGGACAACTCAATATCTTGATCGGGGCTAATGGCGCTGGCAAGAGCAATCTGATCAGCTTTTTCACAACTCTGCGCTACATCCTCAGTCCTGAAGGCCACCTCCAGACAAGGGTCGGATACCTTGGTGGTGCTGGCGACCTGCTACATTACGGCCCAGACGTAACAACAAGCATCGAAGCCACAATAGTGCTGACCACTGACCGAGGAGAAAACCAATACAGTTTTGGGCTTCAATTTGCCAGACCCAACCGCCTGCTATTCAGCTATGAGCGGTTTCGCTTCCTAGGCAACAACCCTGATATTCCATGGACTAACCTAGGACGTGGACATGAAGAAGCACTGTTGCCAAAAAATGATAAGCCAACAGCCAAGGCAATCACAAAACTGATTAACCAAATCGCTTTCTACCAATTCCATAACACCAGCGATACTGCCCGGCTTAGGTTAGATTGTCCGATCAATGATGGTGCCTATTTGCGCAGCTATGGCGAAAACTTAGCAGCAGTCTTGTACAATCTGAGGCAAAAAGCCCCTCAATCATTTGAGCGAATCAGCAATAACGTGAGGGCTGTATTGCCATTTTTTGACGCCTTCGTTCTGGAGGATGACTTTGGGAAAGTGATGCTCAAATGGCGAGAAAAGGGTATGCAGAAGGTATTTAATGCTGGCCAGGCATCCGACGGTATGTTGCGTGTTATTTGTTTGTTCACGCTGCTATACCAACCTGCCGAAAACCTACCAGACATAATATTCATTGACGAGCCTGAACTAGGGCTGCACCCCGAAGGCATCGAGCTTCTTTGTAGTGCACTCAAAAAAGCATCGCACCATGCCCAGATCTTTGTCTGTACCCAATCCATCCAGATCGTCAATGGCACCGAGCCCGAACAATTGGTCATCATTAACCGCAGGGATGGCCAAACAACATTAGACCATGTCAGCCAGGCCCAAATCGCACCTTGGGAGGCCGAGCTATCAATGAGTGAAATCTGGGAGAAAAACATCTTCGGTGGCCGTCCATGAGCAAGATTATTAACATTTTGGTCGAAGGACCAGCTGAGAAAGGACTTGTCACCAAGGTGATTGAGCCACATCTCAAAACCTTTGGCCATACCGTAAACTACAGGGTGATCACCACCTCTTGGGGCCACAAAACGACACGACGGACCCAGGGCGGTGTTTCTAACTGGAATCTGTTGCTTAAGGATGTCAAACAATGGGCATTAGAATGCCAGTACGACACGCAAAATGTATGGCTTACTACGATGTTTGATTTCTATGGGCTATCCCAGGCTCACAACTTCAACTATGCAGAGGTGATGAGTGGTCTTATTGACCCTACTGATCGATTGAACAAGGCGACTGAACATCTGGCCAAATTGGTTAATAGTCCTAATTTTATCCCCTACTTCCAGATGCATGAATATGAGTCCTTGCTATTCTCAGATATTTCAATCCTGAAAAGCTATTTTCCGAAGGCAATCACAAAAATTAAAAAACTAAAGACAGAAACATCACACCTTGGCCCTGAAGAAATCAATGAACGTATTGAGCTAGCACCCAGCAAACGAATCCTGAATATCATACCTGAGTACAATGACTACAAAGCAGATGAAAGTTCAGATATGATCAAGGCTTTAGGCCTACCCTTTGTGCGAACAAGGTGTCCACATTTTGACAGCTGGTTAAGCCGACTGGAAAGCCTCTAAAAAATCTACCTACTGAACACATGGAAACTGATCCGACGGGAAGCGAGCTGAAGGTATGGGGCTTACCCAGCGGATAATCATCACTGACTGCGCCTAGTACATAGGCACTACAACTATCCTCCCTACCGGGTTGTACAGTCACTGCTGGAATAAAGCTACCATTATCATCTTTATAGGCCTTATGGTATCGAACTTCATCATTGTATGGCTTTTTCGAACCAATTGGTAACCCGTAGACAGAAGTTGTTTGTTCACAAACTGGTAAAGGATCCACCCCACGCACAATAAACTGGTCCCTAAAACGTGCACGCATCAACCAGTATTTCTGGTGCACAGGGTCTACAGCTTGGGCACTGACCAATCCAATAGATTGCCAGAGCAGTGCAATTAGAAGTAGTGATTTGGTTTTCATGATTTTTTGCGAAAAACAAAAGTGGAAAGATCTGGCCCTGGTTTACTAATAAATCTAACCTTTGAAGCAGTGAATTGCACTTTGTAATAATTGCTTCCAGAGCGTATAGCGTATATGGCATATAGAATTTTCCCAACACAATTAGGAAATTTCTCCACTTCATAGCACTTTCCTTTGATTGTAAGTGCTCGTCTCAAAGTGCATTCGCCATCCTCTATCAAGGTATTAAATTCCATATACGTTTTGACAGTACTGTCTGTACTAACACCATATGTAAATGTTGTATATGGTGCAAATTGTACAAAGTAGGGGCAACCTTCGTATGTTTTATTAAAACCTGGCCCATCAAAATCCTTGGTCTTCAATGGCATGCCACGCACTCCCAAAGAGTCTAGGATATAAGACGAATCCCCACCATTAATGATCAAGGAGTCAAATACATATTGCTCATCTATTGCCATTAGTTGCTGCCTGAAGGCATCACAATCCGTCGGGATAACTACAGGGGGGCATACTGCCTCTTTGTTGCTACGGCAGCTAGCCCCCAGCAAGAGAACCAGCGCCAGAAAGGTTAGGATGGTTCTCATTTAAGGGCAGATTTGAGCGTTTGGAGTTCGGCCCGCAATTGGTCATTCTGCTTCTTGAGCTCAATAACGTAGAGAAATAGCTCCTCAATTTTTTGGGTGTTGGCAGATGCCATTTGGGCTACGTCAATACCCTTGGTATCAATCTCTTTAGCAGAAGGGATACCTGGTAGATGTTTTTCCTTTTTAATGTAGGCTTCTACAGTGTCAAGAGTTGCCAACTTGTAGCCAGGCTCAAAGACAAAATCAGGCCATGGACGATATGCTTGTGGATTCATGACTAATAGGCTTTTGAAAACAGCAAGTCCGTCAACTGACAAGAGATAATTACTTTCCAAAGTTGTAAGATTTCCGAGTGATTTGACCGTCGGATTGGCATCAAAAGAGTTGTTGAGGTCGATACATGAGACCCATCCAGTACCAATTTTAGGGATATTTTTGCCTAGCACTAGCCGGTACAAATCACGTTCGTTTGTTACATTTAGCTTTTCCCTAGCAAATAATGTCTTTGAAGGAGTGGCAATCTCTGCACCAGTGGGAGAACCACCAGCACAAGGACCAACATGGTAGTCGAAGTCCTCAATAAGGAGGTTCCCAATTGCCGTTGTACCAGTCGTTGAGGAAGGGTCTGGTTTCGAAAAGTTGTCTGCTACCACTTTTCCGTGGAACTCGGCAACTACGTTATCAGGTCGGCCAGTGAAGAAGTCCACTGGGTTAAACAGTTTATGCAAGGCAGGCGGGAGTGTTAATAAGGTGCCACTATTAGCCTCGACCAAACTAAGAGAGTGGCTTCCGTGGAACTCAGGAACTAAACCCCAATCTGAAACATATAAATTTGGGGTTTGAATATTCTGTGTAGACTTTAACCCAATATTTCTTTGACTATCATCATCATACTGCAAGGATAATACTGTTTTATTGACCCTGCCACCAAATTCTTCACTAGTGTTAAAGTCAAAGGTTAAAGTTTCCCTAGAATTACCTGAGCTAATCTTCCACAGATCAAGACGTGAACCCAATAGTTGGCCTGTTGTTTCATGTCTTTTTTCCATAGTTTTCTCGAAAATAATTGCATCAGAGTTAATTGAGCCATTAAACTCAGCTACTTTTCCACTCCAATTTAATTGTGGTTCGTAGTAAATGCTGCTAAGGTTTGTGGCATTAAATCTAGTAGTCAAAACCTTGCTTGTAAAGTCAAGGAAATGAACATACTCGTTATTTCCATACTTAACGGTATTCTTAAAATCCGTTTTAGGCCCAGCCAAAGTTCTCAGCTCCTCAAAATCTTTACCGTTAACAGTGTGTTTCAAATAATTATCGTTTGGGTTTTGTATACCAAGTTCCAATGTAGCCAATTCTTGAGTAATTGAAAACGCACTTGCCTTCAGCTTACCATTCTGGTCAAAAGTAGCAACGTGATTAGGTACTCCTTGGTCGTACCCTAAGTTTGATGGATTTTCCCATTGAGCCAGTCCACCAGAACCAAGCCTTAGAAAGCTACCTTCAGCAGCATTGGACAAGTCATCAAATTTGAATACCTTTTTGACTATCACTCCGCCATCAGCTATCAAATCCTTACCTACAGTCAACATATCGGGCACGATAACCGGACCTGCCACTTCCTTGGCTTCGTTCAGCACAAGTGGCAAACGAGTAGTATTATCACGGGTATTGGTATGCAGTTTGATTTGATTGACGTCATTTGGACCACCACCATTTTTCTCTTGTGTTATCTCTGTGCTATTGCCACCGTAGCTAATTTGGAGTGCAGCAAATTCTGGATCATTGGGCCAAATATTGCTAAAGCTAAATGCTGGCTCAGTGATAAACTTTGAGTCAATCACCGATGGTGAGGATATTCTGAATTCTGTTTCATATATCCCTAGGTTGTCAACCACAAAGTTTTTATCAGATAATACTAAGCTCGGTTTATTGCTCCCAACATTGATATAATTGACATTTTGACTAGTAAACCCTTGCCCCATAAAAAAATGTCCAAATGAGGAACCGCCTTCATTTAGGCTTACATTGCCGTTAACCGTTAGGCTTTTTTCAAATGTTGCGTCCTCATTGGCCTTAAAAGTGTATCCCACCTCGAGGTAACCATCATTCCTGAGTCTTAGACCTGCAATGGCATTGCCATTCCCAATTGTGAGGTCTCCAGCATCATTGAGTATGTCCCACAGCAGAGCGGAGGTAGATGGACCAGAATTAAGCTCAAGCCGTATGCCGGTGCTGGAGGTTAGCCCGGTATTACTTACAACATTCAGCTGTTGAACAAGACTGCCCGAAGCCTGATCGTAACCAATACCAATCTTCCCGAGGCGATAGGCATTTACGTCATTTAGCGTACCAGTACCGACGCCTTTCCAATAGTCACTCGTACCGCCAATTTGCGTTTGGGCCATGGCTTGGCTAACCCATGTTAACAGAACCAAGCTCAGAATCACCGCCCTTACGTTTGGGCCAACTTTAGAAACAGGTATTGCAGCCATCTTGAGTGCTTAGCAGTTTGTTGCTGATGCAAATTTATATTTTGGCAATCATCTAATACTAAAATTAGATTAAAAATTTTAAACCCCAAAAGATACATTTACTACGATGAGTCGTAATATATTCAAAATCAATGTTATAAATCATCACAAACTTAACCGTATAAGCCACCATCTAACAAAACTACATATACTATCGCAAGAATTGTTCAGAGATGTGACTTGCATCAAAACATTTTCAATATTGGATAGATGCTATCAAATCACTTCATTTGGCTTAATTTTAAGGGGTTCGCAAAAATCCAACGGTAAAGTGCAAAACAATTAAATAATTCTGGACCGATTTGTCGTTTTAGGTCTGATTAATTTTAGTGAGTCCTCTCTGGCCTAAAATCCTACCCAGCCGCTGAATCCGAGTTCAGACAAAGAGCTCAAAGACACAGACTAACTACCCCCCCCAAAAAAAATCCACCAAAAATCCTCACCTTTGCACCGCATCGCCATTTTGGCCCTGCCGGACCTACCCTTGTTCATCATAGATAGGCAGCATAGACGACCTTAAAGCCGCATCACATGGCCCAGCAACCAGACCAGCTTCCCAAAGCTGAGGTGTCCAACGCCGACACCAGCACCCCCAAGCCAAAAGCCCCTAAGGCCTCAAAAGCCCCCATCGGCGCCAAGCTCAACTCCGAGCCCAACGACCTAAGCAAAAGCAGCCCAGCGCCGCAACCTGCCACCACAACCAAACCTCCTAAAGCCAAAAAGAAGGCCAAAAATGAGGACGATGACCTCGACCTACTGGCAGACCTCGAGTTTGACTTGGCCGCAGACCAATTAGTTGGTGACGAAAACCCAAGCCAAACCACCATCAGCATCTCGGACCCCGCCTTTGACAACCACAAGGCAGGTTTCGTCAGCATCGTAGGCAAACCCAACGCCGGTAAATCCACATTGATGAACCAGCTAATCGGCGAAAAGCTCAGCATAATCACCAGCAGAGCTCAAACCACCCGCCACCGCATCTTTGGTCTGCTCAATGGAGAGGACTTCCAGATCGTCTATTCGGATACCCCTGGGGTCATCCAGCCTAAATACGAGCTCCACCGCAGCATGATGCGCTTCGTTAACGCCTCGCTTGAGGATGCCGACTTGGTGCTATTCGTTACCGACTTGTTCGAAGACTTTGACGAAACCGACGTCATCGAAAAACTCAAACGTGTCGAGGTGCCCGTCTTTTTGCTCATCAACAAGATTGACCTCGCCAAAACGCCCGATCAGGTCGAAGAGCGCATCGCCATCTGGAAAGAACGCCTCCAGACCGAGCTCGTGGTCCCGATCTCAGCTCTACTAGGCCAA
>CANHWS010000131.1 GCA_947464365.1 Cytophagaceae bacterium
GTCGGGTTTTCAGGCTGAACTTTAGCCTTTAGCCACGGTTTGGCCACTCCTGCCTTGGGTTTGGGTGCCTCGGTAGGTGGGGTTGGCTCAGCTGGTTTTGAAGTCTCTGATGGTGGAGGTGGGGTAGTGGCCTTGCTGGACTTTAGCCACGGTTTGGCTACTGGTGCCTTGGGTTTGGGTGCCTCGGTAGGTGGGGTTGGCTCAGCTGGTGTTGCAATCTCAGATGTTGGATGTGGTGTAATTGCCGTGCTGGACTTTAGCCACGGTTTGGCTACTGATGCCTTGGGTTTTGGTGCCTCGGTAGGTGGTGTTGGGTCAGCTGGTGTTGCAGTCTCTGATGTTGGAGGTGGTGTAATTGCCGTGCTGGACTTTAGCCACGGTTTGGCTGGGGCTTTGGTTACGGCCGGAGTTGGTTCCTCGGTTTCGATGGTTGGTGCAGGTGTCGGAATGGGGCGTTTGGCGGACTCCTTCTCATTCAAATAGGTGTCATAGAGGGCTTTTTTGGCTGTCGCCTCTTCCGGACTGAGGTTGCTAAATGCCTTGGTGAGATCGGCCATAACAGGTGTCACAACATCAATCTCGTTGCCCATCGTAAGGCAGTCCGTTGGGCAGACATTAGTGCAGAGACCGCAGAAGCAGCACTTGGCCATATCGATATCAAACCGCTCGGCGTAGAGCCTTTTGGCTGTGCCATCGCTGGTATAACCTGTCACCTCGGGGGACTTGATGACTTCGATCTCGATGCAGTCAACAGGGCAGATCTTGGCGCATTTGTCACAAACGATGCAATCCTCAATCTCATTATGGAGCTGGTACCGGCCAACCTCAGGGACTGCAATGCCTTCAAAAGGATAGTCTAGGGTGAAGATCCCGTCTGGCTCCTGAAAGTACTTAGGATCTGCGATACCGATAGGGGCGCGGTGGTTGCGTGCTGCCCAAAAGTGATCCCAAGTTAAGCCTAGGCCCGTAAGGCTGGTGTTGACCCCTTGTTTAATGACCTGAAACCAGTTGGGTGCGTCTGGCGCTATTTGCGGGCTGTTGACTGGTTTCGATATGTCATCTGTGGGGCTGGACATGATAGCAAATGTACGGCATCTGTCCTTACTGTTGTCAATCTGGATGGTCCTGCACCGCTGATCAGTCCTGAAAAAGCAAAAAGACCTTGGCATTGCTACCAAAGTCTTTGCGTTGTACCAGGAGCGGGCTTCGAACCCGCACGACCTGTAAGGGTCACAGGATTTTAAGTCCTGCGTGTCTACCTATTCCACCATCCCGGCCCTTGAGGCAAAAACTAAGTCATTATGACTAGGTCGTGCATCGGGGATTGCAAAAATAAGGTCTGGCGCCTAATAAATTACCATGTCGCCCAAATTTCGTCTTGAGGGCGATGTTGGTGAACGATTGGGGGCCTAGACGGTTGTGTCAAGGGCTTTGTTTTTGCCAATACCACGGTAGGCCGTAAAGCCAGCCGCAACTAAACCTAACATTACCAACAGGCTGCTGGCCATGCTGATGTTATTGCCGAGGTAATAGGTCTGCGGTTTAAACTCCATCACGATGGTATGGCTGCCAGCCGGGATTTCGAGTCCACGCAAGACGTAGTTAACCCGGATCAGGTCAGCTGGTTTGCCATCGATGGTGGCCTCCCAGCCTGCTGCATAATAGATCTCGCTAAAGACAGCAAGACCTTTGGCGGTGTTGTTGGACTTGTACTCCAGGCGATTGGCACGATAGGAAGTCTGGGCGATGTTGCCCGCTGTGCTATCAAAGCTGGTTTGAGAGACTTTGAACTTTTGGTCATCAATGACGGCCTCAGTGCGCGGACTGATGGTCCGGAGGGCTTCAAGCTCCGCATCTGGCGAGCTGACAGTCCGGACCTTATTCACGAACCATGCATTGCCTAGGGCCGCAGGATTCGGGATAACAGCATTGGCTTCAGCTCCGTACTTGATGTACTTGGTGTTGAGCATATTCAAGACGGTGAACCGACTGAATTGGTCTGGCGAAAATCCTGGTTGGCGGAGGGCGCCAATTAGGCTATCAATCTCAGCAGTGAGGTCGTTTTCGATTAGGTCTTGATAACGACGAAGTTTAACGGGGCTATACCCACCAATTGACTTATGGAAATAGCTGGTGCGGGTTTCGTTAAATGGATTCTGGAGGTTGAGGACACGGTAGTCAGATTTGTCAGCTAGGATGGCGGCGTCGCTTGCCTCTTGCTCTAGGGTGTTGCCATAGAACGTTTTGGCAAAGCTGTCCTTGTTGATGTAGCGTTTGTCCACACCCCAAAGGTCAACCAAGACCAAGACGGCGAGAGCTAGGCCAGCTATTTGGAGGTTGATGATTTTGCGCAGGGCAACAATCAGGACACCAGCAGCAAACAAGATAAAGGCTAAGGAGCGAAGGGCGTCTGCCCTGACCATACTTTCCCGATCGTCAATGATGGCACTCAGGATCCGTTGGAAAACAGCAGGATCGTTGCCAAATGACTGCTGGAGCTGAGCATCGTTCGTTGAAGTAAAATCCCCGGCTATGCCCGGGATTAACCAGAACAGGAGGCAAATGCCAGCTGTGATTCCGCCTGCAATCCGGAGTTTTTTCTCCGCCTCTTTGGCATCGGGCATCGTGAGAAGTTTCTGGATCGCTAGCACACCCATGATCGGGAAGACCAGCTGCGCAATAAAGATGGACATGGTTACGGTCCGGAACTTGTTATAGCTCGGGAAGTAGTCGTACATCAGGTAGTTAAAGGCAGGGAAATGTTTGCCTGTGGCAAGGGCAATACTAAGCAGGGCGGCAGCCAACAGCCACCATTTGTACCGACCATCTAGGACGAACAAGCCGAGGATAAACAGGAACATCACGATGGCACCAGCATAGACAGGGCCAGATGTAAAGGGCTGATCACCCCAATAGTAGGGCAGTTGCGGGATTGAGCTAGGGTCTGCGCCAAGGTCGCTGAGGGCTTTGGCGGCATTGCTTTTTTTGGCCACCAACTCGCTAGAGCTGCCACCGTATAGGCCAGGGATCAGGAGTGTGAAGTTTTCCATCGCCCCGTTGGACCAGCTAAACACATAGTCACGGTCTAGGCCGCCATCTTTCGGTTTATTGACATCCTTGGGTTTGAGCTCAGGTTTGCCGCGCATGCTGTAGCTGGTGTACTCTTGCAGAACCATTAGGCGGGCTGCACTGGTACCGACGCCGATGCCACCTGCTAGGGCTAGGATAAGCGATGCAATGATGAAGTGTTTCATCTTGCCTTCTTTGATGGCCCAATAGAGTTCGTTGATGACCAAGATGCCTACCACAAAAACGATGTAATAGCTGATCTGGAAGTGGCCAGAACGCAGTTGTAGGCCAGTGCCAAGTGCCGCAAGGCTCGCTCCCCAAAGCAGACGCCCACGGTATGCCCAGACCAATCCTGCTATCAGCATGGGGGCGAAGGTCATAGCCCGCACTTTGGAGTTGTGCCCAGCCTCGATACTTACGAAGTTGTAGCTGAAGAACGTGAACGCAATCGACCCAATGATGGCCAGCCAAGGACTGACCCCGTAGGCCAGCAGTAGTAAATAATAACAAACCAAGCCAACGAAGAAGACAGCAATGGGGTGGGGGAAACCTGCCGACATGGCCTTGTCGATCGACTCGAGCCACTCGCCAGGATAGATAACCGAAATGACATAAGCGGGCATACCACCAAACTGGCTATTGGTCCAGAGGGGCTCTTCGTGGTAAGTGTCGCGGTGTTTGCTGATCTCGCTAGAGGCCCCTGCCCATTGGACGGTATCGCTTTGTTTGAGCTGCTTGCCCTCGAAGATGACGGGCGAAAAATAGACAGCTACCAAGGCCACGAAAAGTAGAATGGCTACTAGGTGGGGCAGGATGTCTTGCTTGAAGTTGAGCGTTTTCATGCGCAGGTAGGTATGGTTCGTGTTTGTAGAGGCTTGTCTGAAGATCAGGAACTTGTGTGTGTGGTCCTAAGCGGGTTTATACTGGGCCTTGTTGAAGATGGTCTGTGCATTGGACTCGGCCATGATTTCTTGCAAGGACTTGCCACTAGACTTGGCGTATGCCCGGACGATCTGCCAGCCTAAGTAGCGGGCGACCCTACCAGGGCATTTTTCGCTAATTTCGGGGATAAGGGGACGCTCGTCGACATATCGCCGTTTGTCCAGATGGTTGGTGATGAAGAACAACTTCTGCTGGATGAAGTGCCCGTAGATTTGCTTTTCGTTAGCAGTCACGAAGTCCATCTGGGCAGGGGTAAAGCCGATGATGGCACTATCGGGTGTGCAGGGCATGGTCTTCTCGATGAAGTAATAGGTTTTGCCCCAGGTGATCATATCAGCAGTGAGGGTGGCGTCGAGGATGTCACGTTTGTTGTATCGGTTACTGACGGCCATCATTGTTAGTGGCACGATGGCGGTGCGCTTTAGCCGGCGCATCATATACATCGGCATCATCGGTGGGGTATAGTGCCCTTTACCAGCCAAGAAACTCTCGAGCCCGATCATGACCAAGGTGCTGTCAGCCATCGAAACATCAAAACTAAACCCAGTCACAAAGGCCTTGATGGCCGGTATGGGGGCCGTAGGATAGTAGTATTTGACATAGGCAAAAGCGTCATTATAGGCAGCCTCTACATCCTTGAGCTCCCCGAGCATTTGGGCGGTTTCGCGTCGCATGGTGTCGAGGTATTTGTCCTTGCGCATACCAGCGATGTAAGCCAAGAAGGTGCTATCATCTTGGCCTGGGAAACTCTTGCGGTACTTGTCCACAAAGTCAATGTGCTGACCAAGCCAATTTGCGGTGGCCGTCAAGGTGGTGTCTTGTTGCCAGAAACTTTGGTCTAGCCGCTCGATCGTGATGGGTTTGGTCAGGGGCTGGACCTCGGGTGCCTCTTTACAGCCTTTGGGTGTGCTGTTGCAGCTTATGAGCAGCGTGCCAGCTAAGGCCAAAAACAAGAAGTAGGTCAGGAGGGCAACTGGCCGCTTGGGGTACATAGGGTCTGGTTTATGGATAACCTTTACAATCAGAACGACCTCTGATCAGACTTATGGTAGGTCTGAAGGCGTAATTGATCACGTAATGATACGACAAAAGCCCTTCCGCAGCAAAGCAGAAGGGCTTTTGGTCAGGTATTAACAAATCCTAAACGCCTGATGATCAGACGGTAGGCCTTATTTCTGGATCACGATGCGGTGCAAAAGCGATTGCCCAGCAGCGGAGATCTTGACATAGTAAACGCCATTGCTAAGGGTTTCGGCCTCGATGGTTTCGGTGCCGGTACCGTTGCTGATGAACATCTGGCGCTCGAGCACCGTACGACCAAGGGCGTCAGTAATCTGCATGGTGGCTTGGTCTGTCGTGAGGTCAGCAGCTGTGACTTTGAACTGACCAGCGTTCGGATTAGGATAGACCGAAATGGTGCCGCCAGAGATATAGCTAGCCATCGAGGTCACCAAGAAAGGAGCCGTTGTATCAGCTGGGCAACCGCGTAGGGTCATCAGGACACGATAAGCACCAGGGGCTGGGTTGCTAACACTATTGGTGGTCTGGCCAGTAAGCACAGCACCGTTGAAGTACCAAACAAAGGTAGCACCCGCCAAGGCAGGGACCTGCACGCGTGGTGTGGTACCGTTAATGACAGAAATTACTGGGGTTGCAGGCTTGGCCGTGGCAGTGATGGCGACACCAGCACTGGTGGATGAGGCGCAAAGGTTACCATTGAGCGCAACAGCGGTGTATGTACCATTGGTTTTGACCCAAAGTGTGCCTGCATTGGTGCTAACGATGGTGGTACCGTTGCGCCATACATAACGTGGGGCGGTACCATTAGCGGTTAGCAAGGTGCTATCACCAAGGCAAAATCCTGTAGACGCTGTTGTTACAGTTGGGGCTACTGAGCCATTGGCAAAAGCACGGGCTCTGATCATCATTCTTGGGCCTTCGCATCCTCCTGCACCAACTCGGCTCACGTACCGGATAACAGAGTCAACTGCTACACCTGCACCTAAAGTAATGGTGACGGATAAGGTAGGGGTATTAGCGATCGAGAGGCCAGCATTTGGTGCAGTGTACCAACGGAAGTTACCTGAGGTGGCTCCTTTCGCACGCATTAGCGCAGCGCCTGTACCACAACGGACGGTATCATTGACGATAGGCTCGGTCGGGATCGGGTTGATGGTGACACTGACGGTTGAGTCGAGCGTAACGGCGCAGTTGGTCAGCGGATTGGTAGCTGAGATCTGGAAGGCCGTGCTGGTTGTCAGCATAGGTGTGTTGAAGATCACACTGTCACCAACAGCTGTGGCTGGGCTGCCAATGGCGGTGCCAGCTTGCAATAGCTGATAGCTGATGTTCGACTGTGCGTTGTTGATCCTGATTTTGGCGCTGCCGGTGCCGCAGAAGCTGGTACCAGCTGTGCTGATAGTCAGCAATGGATCTTGGTTGAGGGCCAAAATTTCGGTCTCGGTCAAGGCTTTGCGGTAGATCCGGACGTTGTCCAAGAAGCCTTGGTAGGCATCTGTAGTTGGGCGGTTCGGGACGTTGTTAAGGCCATTAAAGCCGATAGTCCATTGGCGTGAGTTGTTCTGCGAAGTTGTTCCGGTTAGGTCTGTACCAACAAGAGCTCCATCAACATATAGGCGGATTCCTGTAGCAGATGCTGTGGCGACAATATGGTGCCACTTGTCATCATTAAGGGCCTTGGCCGAGCGGACATAGCTGTTTGCTGGGTTGGCACCGTTGGTATTGCGGTGGAAAAACGACAGGCGATTGTTGTTATCTAGATACACCACGCGCTCTTGAACGGTACCTGGAGGTGGGGTGGTGCTATGGCCGATGATATGCCCACCATTGGTGGTATTGGTACGCATCCAGAATGCGATACTATAGGCAGGCCTTAGTTGGCCCGCATAGCTGTTCGGGAAGGAAACATAATCACCAGCATTGCCAGCAAAATACTTGGCCGAGCGTGGTGTGCCGTTAACGTTTGTTGTGTCCAAGACTGTGCCAGCAGCGGTGCCGTTGTTGGTGCCAGCTTGGTCATTAAGGCTGCCGTTGACAAAATCCCAACGGTGCAATAGGCTATTGCGCAAGGAGTTGGCAACGTTGATTGGCAAGGCGAACGTATTAGCCATGACCCTAATACGGTCAGACTCGCAACCAGCAGCATTGACAGTGGCGACATAATAGATGGCGCTATCACCTGCAGCAATGACAGGTGTCGTGAACAAGCTATCGGTGCTTAGTGGGTTACCACCAGTGGCAGTGTTAAACCAGCGGAAATTGCCACGGGTAGTGCCAGTTGCAGATAGGGTTAGGTTGCCAGTGCCACAGTTGCTTTGGTTCAGTGTAAACGGAGCGGCGGGCTTAGCACCACCAAAGAAGGTCAGGGTGCTATCCAACAAGCCATTACAACCTGTTGCAGGGTTTAGAGCCAGGACACGATACTTTGTTGTGCTATCGATCAAATTAGTGGTCAAGATGACACTATCGCCTGTCGCAAGAACTGCCGATCCGACTAGGGTGTTGCTAGGCATGATCTGGAGTTGGTAGCTAAGCCCAGCAGTAATACCACGCAAGGTGACGCTACCAGCTGTTGGGACACCGCAAGTCTGGTTGTTGGCTTGTGTCAATGCGGTGCCTTTTTGGGTCCTTAGTTGTAGGACTTCGTTGGCACTGAGGGTTCGTGTGTAGATCCGTGGTTCGTCTAGGGTGCCATTGAAATAGGTAACACCTGTGCCACCTGGCCATCCTGTGGATGATCCGCCGCCTACAAGCCACCAGCCGTTCATGCTTTGACCTCCGGTAGCAGAAGGCAAGCTAGCAACTAGGCTACCATCGACATAAAGTGATAAGCCAGTGACGGTATTGACAGTGCCTACTGCATGGTGCCATTGGCCATCGTTGTAAGAGCGGGTGCTATTAGTGGCCCGAACGTTGCCTTGGAAAACGCCAAAGTTGATCTGACCATTGCTAGCCATGTAGATCTGACGATCATAAGATCCACCATTGCCGTCTTGGTTAGTCTGGAAACCAATCATTTTGGCACCATTGGTTGAGGTTGTCCTGAACCAGATGGCGACAGAAAAATCACCAGCGGGAGCAGGGTTGTTGTTACCAATGCTAATCACGGCGTTGGTGCCATTAAAGCTGATGGCTCGGCTCGGTTGGTTATACTGGTCAGCAACATAGCTTAGGCCACCGGCATTGCGGATGGCAGTTGGGCGGGCATTGCCACTTGCATCAAGAACGTTGCCTGTAAAGGGTAGGTAGGCCCATAGTCCAACATCCGAAACAAGACCGCTACCGGTGGCAGTTAGGATGGTTTGGTATGCAATAGCCTTGACCTTGACACGGGGGCTGATACAACCTTGTGGGGTGACTTGGCCAACATAAAAGACGGCACTATCACCCTGGAGGATGGTTATGCTACGGCTAGAGTCCGAGAATGTAGATAGTCCACCGACTGGAGTAGTGTACCAACGGTAAAGCCCCTGAGCACCACCGCGGACAGTAAGATCAAAAGTAGCGTTGCCACAGCTTTGCTGAAATGCCTGAACAGGCACGGGTGTCAATGGGTTAGCGTTGACTGTGATACGTAGGGTGGTATCTAGTACGGTTGTACAGCCGGTAACCGTGTCAGTAGAGCTGATCTTGAAATTGCCACTTGCCACAAATGTAGCAGGGATGGTGATCGAGTCTGTGCGGCCTATAATGGGGCCTGCTACGACGGCATTGTTAGCCATGTCGATCAGGGAGTACTTAACGGTCGTTTGGCCATTGATGACCCTGATGATGGGGGTAACTTGGTTACAGGCAACCGTATTGACAAACCGAACCCGAAGGGCTGGGCTTTGGTAGATGGCTGTTAGCTCGGATACAGATAGGGCCCGATTTAGAATGCGCATATCATCTAGTGTACAGCCTAGACGGAAGCTAGTAGGGTTGCCAGGGGCGCCGGCCAGGTTATCCCAAACCAAACGGAGGTATCCTCTGAAATCGTTGCCGACTTTCATGCTATCAGTGGCACGTATTTGGCCA
>CANHWS010000132.1 GCA_947464365.1 Cytophagaceae bacterium
ACTCGGTCATCATCCCGGTGCAGTGCGAGTTTTTTGCGCTAGAGGGCCTAGGCAAGTTGCTTAATACCATCAGGATAATCCAGCAGCGGCTTAATAAGGAGCTGACCATCGAGGGCATCTTGCTCACGATGTATGACTCACGCCTCAAACTAAGCAACCAAGTAGTCGAAGAAGTGAAACTGCATTTCAAGAATTTAGTTTTCAAGACCCTAATCCCAAGGACTACACGCTTGGCCGAAGCTCCGAGCTATGGCCTGCCAGCTGTTAGCATCGATGTCGAGAACAAAGGTTCTGTTAGCTACCTCAATCTGGCCAAGGAGATATTGCAGAAAAATAGCCTTCCAGTGACCAAAAGCTAAACAGCCCTGATGGACAAAGACGCAATCAAGAAAAAAGGTGGCCTTGGCCGCGGCCTGAGTGCCATCCTGAGGGATAATGATGCCGTACAAACGGATGATGGGTCTGTCAGCACACATTACACAGACTACTCGCAAACAGACAGTAGCATAGGAAGCACCAACAATGTCAGTCAACCTAGGCTAGATACAGTAGGCAGCATCGCAAGCATCCCGACCACTTCGGTTGAAACCAATCCATACCAACCTCGCACCGACTTTGAAGCTGAGGCACTACAAGAGCTAGCCGAAAGCATAAAGGTGCAGGGCATTATCCAGCCAATCACCGTTAGGCAACTGGCTGTAGGGCAATACCAACTCATCAGTGGCGAGCGGCGATTGCAGGCTAGCAAACTGGCAGGACTAGAGTCCATCCCCGCATACATCAGGACGGCAAATGACCAGCAGATGCTGGAAATGGCCCTAATCGAGAATATTCAGCGCGAGAACCTTAACCCGATCGAGATCGCCCTCAGCTACCAAAGGCTAATTTCTGAAATCAACCTTAAGCAAGAAGAGTTAGGAGATCGTGTTGGCAAAAAGCGTACTACGGTCAACAACTACCTACGGCTGTTGAGGTTACCACCAGACATTCAGGCTGGCCTGCGTGACAAAAAAATCAGTATGGGCCACGCCCGTGCCCTAGTCAATGTCGAGCAGATTGACGTACAGCTCAGTATCTATAGCCGAATACTGACCCAAGATCTGAGCGTTCGTAAAGTAGAGGAGCTAGTACGGCAGCTCCACTTTGCAGCCGAAGATGAAAATACCAAAGCGCCTAAAGAGCCAACCAGCGTTGCTCGAAACAATGCCTATCAAGTCGAGGTCCAGAAAGTCCAGCAAAACCTCAGTACACAACTTAGCACTAGGGTTCTGATCAAAGAAGGCCCCAATCAAAGTGGAGAGATCAAGATCCCCTTTGCAAACACTGATGATCTGAACCGCATTCTGGAGCTCATCAGCTACCAAGGCTAAGCAAAGCCAACGCCCTTTTGCGGATGTTTATCTACTTTTTTTCCTTAGGTGTGCAACCCAAAACCAATACATCAGGACCTGAAGCGCACATGACTGGCCTAGGCTTATCTGGCTCGGTACAATATGGACTTTTGGCTAGATACTATTCCATTGTCCTTACATTGACACTAATTGTGGTAGGTCAAGTGGCAATGGCACAGACCGAACCCAACAACCCAGCACCAACTGCAAAACCTAGCCTCACAGATAGCACTCGGCTCCAAACTGCTAAACCAGAGCCGGACTCCGTAGATGCCAAATTCAAGGCAATGCCGATGTTCAAACCAATCGTACTGGCAGACACATCTCTTGATGGCAAGATGGTCGAGAAGGTTCGAACATCAACAAGTCCTCGCAAAGCAGCCCTTTATTCGGCCATTTTACCAGGTTTGGGCCAGTTCTACAACCGGAAGTACTGGAAGATCCCGATCATCTACGCTGGGGCGCTGACGGCCATTTATGCCTTTAATTTCAACAACACCGAGTACCAGCGGTTCCGCGAAGCTTATATCCTGCGTCGTAACGGTGATCTGACATCCAATAGCCTCTATCAGTTCTATCCAGACATCAATCAACTAAGCAATGCGCGGGATTTCTATAGATACTACCGCGACTTTTCGGTCATTCTGGGTTTGATGCTATACGGCCTGCAGATTGCAGACGCTGCCGTAGATGCTCACCTGATGAGCTTTTCAGTTAAAGATGATCTGACGCTGACCATAGCACCTAAAATGCACTATATGCACGATGGCAGCCAAACTATGGGGATGGCCCTTCAGTTCAGGCTAGGGAAATAGACATGTCTGACCGGAAAGCCTATGATAAAAAAGCTAAGACAATCCCAGCGACAGCTCTTATGAAAATACTATTGATCGGGTATGGCAAAATGGGCAAAACCATCGAACAGGTGGCAACCGATGCTGGTCATCAGGTAATTGGATATGCAGACCATCATCACCCAATCACGGTGGAGCTAATGACGGAGGCTGATGTTGCTATCGAGTTTACCCAGCCTGAAGCCGCATTTGACAATATCCTGAAATGTTTGCAACATCAGTTACCAGTCGTCTCTGGCACCACAGGCTGGCTTGCACGCAAACCAGACCTGGACCGACAATGCCAAGATCTTGGTGGCACCTACTTACAAGCCAGCAATTTTAGCATAGGGGTACACCTATACCTGCATATCGTGAGGCAAGCGAGTGCCTTGCTAAAAGAGTATCCGGAGTATCTGGCATCGATCGACGAAACCCATCATACTGCCAAATTAGACATGCCAAGCGGCACCGCCTTATTGGTCCATCAGGCATTGGCGACTGGCAACTCAAGGCATCAGGAATGGCACCTAACCAACGAAACTGACAGCCAGGTCACAGGCATCGTGCCTATCACCTCATTTCGTGAGGAAGATGTCCCAGGGACACATACCCTTAAGTTTGGAGGACCGATCGACGAAATAAGCATAAGCCATATTGCCCACAACCGACTTGGTTTTGCGACGGGTGCAGTTCGCGCTGCCGAGTGGATCATTGGTCGCAAAGGCATTTTTACAATGGCAGACGTATTAGGCCTAAGCTAGGTCCAATCTGTTAGCGCACATTGGCTGTTGATTAAATGCCTCAGTTATTGCGTAGCCTCACCTTTGGCTGCTAGGATGGCATTGAGTTCCACTAAGGGTTTGCGTGGCTCGTTAGGTGTGTCAGACTCTACCAAGCCATCACGCAATCTAACGATCCTGCGTGCATACCTAGCAATGTCCTCCTCGTGGGTGACCATGATAATGGTGTTACCTTTTTGGGACAAAACATCAAATAGCGCCATGATGTCATAGCTCGTTTTGGTATCTAGGTTACCCGTTGGTTCATCAGCCAAGATAATGGATGGATGATTAACTAAGGCTCTTGCGATGGCAACGCGTTGGCGTTGCCCACCGCTGAGCTCATTGGGGCGGTGAAGGGCACGATTTTCTAGGCCAACATCTTTCAGGACCTGCATTGCACGTTCGTTCCGTTCGGACTTAGAATAACCTGCATAGATCAGCGGCAAGGCCACATTGTCAAGGGCTGTGTTGCGAGGCAATAGGTTAAAGGTCTGGAACACAAAACCGATCTCTTTGTTGCGTACCTCCGCAAGGTCATTCTCGCTCATGTTACTGACATCGTTACCGTTCAGGATATATTGTCCTGTTGTCGGGGAGTCCAGTGCACCGACGATATTCATCAAAGTTGATTTTCCGGAGCCTGAAGGCCCCATAAAAGCTACATACTCGCCTTTCGCAATCGTGATGGTGATGTCCTTTAGTGCGTCAACAACCTCATGCCCCATGACATAACGTTTGCTCACATGTTTGGTTTCGATGATGTTTTGTGGCATTGGGCTCGGTGTTAGGGTGGCCAGACGATGAAATACAGGCAAATGCTTAAGGTTGCTGCTGTATCCGGGATACAAAAGTACCGCAAAGTCCTTGGTACAGTAGCCTAGCAAATCGTTAAAGCATGTGGCTAGTTGGCAGATGTAAGATTTCCTTCGATAAAAATACCCCAAAGCACCAAGTATAACCTCAATATATGTGGTCAAATGGCGTATAACAAGGATTAGTAGCCAATTGGGCCAGATTTTGAAATGTCCAGTATAACAGAGTGGTTGCATTAGGATTCACCAAGAAATCGACTTCTTCCACCTTGGTGCGATCAATATGAAGCCATGATGTCGGAATAGTGCTTTTTGATAGGTCAACTTACACACCTAGAGCACCCCAACTTTTTGACTTCGGACCAATCCCATTACTTTAGCATTCGGAAATCCCCACTAACCATGCAGTTAGACCATTGCGGTCTAGCCATGGCGGACGAACAACACCCCAACTATGCCCATTCTCAGCCGATATATCAAAACACTAACAGGCCGCATGCTTGCTGCCTTCTTGGTGTTATTTGTATTGGCTATCTTCATGTCAAGGGTGATTAGCTACTTGTCTAGCGAAAAGTCCACTGTCGAGGATGTTACGATAATCAAGTCCATTATCAACTACCAGAAGGACCTGATTAAGGAGACTACCAACAGATTCGACAACACAAAAGCTGACACTGCCCCCAATGCCAACCTTACGCGCGAGAACCTAAAGCTCCTTAAGGTCAACCTCTCGATCTTCAAGGCTTATTTGCTGGACCGAAAAATTATCGCCAGCCTATCGGACTCCACACGCAACATCAACCACCAGCGGGTGATAATGTCTTGCGACAAGTTCATTAGCTTTATTGAGGACGAATTGCGGCGCAGCATACGGACAGATTCGGTACTCCAGATCCAGAAAGAGTACCTCACCCAACAGTCCACCTTGCTGAACCAAGCTTGCATGCGCTATGGCATCATGAGCTTCGGGAAGGTGAAACAAGCCGAAAGCCGCATCATTGCGACACCGGATAGTACCTCTGCGCAAGCCTTTGACCATGCATTAGTCAACTTTGAGCTCGAGCTGGCCAAAAACGTACAGCTCACCGGAGTGCAACATCAGGACCTTGCCCTTCAGTTTGATCTGTATAAACAGCAGGCATATAGTATCAGCTATGGGGAAGTTGTACCTGTCTGGAAAAGCAATGACCTGTTTAGGGATCTCAAGACGCAGTATGCAGCCTTGCTCTACTCGCTTGATGCATTCGAGACCGAGGGAAGTTCATACGTCAACCTAATGATGTCCTCCACGAACTTCTACACACTTTTAGCCATGAGCTTTACGTTGGTTTGTAGCCTTGGCATTAGTATGTACTACTCACGTGCATTGACCTTACCAATCGGTAAACTGTCCAAAATGGTGGACAATATGGTCAGCAACAATTTCAGGCAAATCAGCCAACAGACCCTCAATACCGAGATCACGGAGTTGCAGATGCTCAATACCAGCGTCTTGATGATGGCCAACACGATCCAGGAAAACCTCGAGATGATTGCCCGAAAGAACGAGGACCTGGCTAATCTTTACAACGAGACCCTCGATAACATCAACACAGCCCGGACCATCCAGCACTCTTTGATGCCACCGATGACCGAGGTCCTGAAAGCACTGCCCGAGAGCTTTGTACTTAACAGGCCCAAGGACATCGTGAGTGGTGACTTCTACTGGATCGATAACAATAGCGACGTTCTTAAAATTGCAGTTGCAGACTGCACAGGGCATGGTGTAGCAGGTGCCTTTATGTCATTCGTAGGCCACTCCTTGCTGACTAGGATCACGGATGAGACCCCGATCTTTTTTGATGCAGCTTCAATCCTTGATCGCCTAAACGACGGGGTAAAACAAACACTTCGGCAGGCCGATGACGGATCGTTCACCCAAAACGGTATGGATATCAGCTTGGTCTGTATAGATTTCTTCAGAGGGGTGCTACACTTTGCTGGCGCAAACCAAACACTTTACCTGATCCGCAATGGTGAGCTAAACACCATCAAATCCAACAAGTTTAGCATTGGTGGCCCCACACATAAAGCGAACCTCGCCTTCACGAACCACAAAGTAGCCTTCTTACCAGGGGACTCTATCTATCTCAGCTCGGACGGCTTTGCGGACCAAATTGGTGGACCAACAGGGGACGAAAAATTCAAATCCTCTAGGCTCAGGACCTTATTCCAGAACATCAACAACCTACCGATGGAAGAACAAGGCAAGGTGCTGTCTAAAGTGCTGGAGCAATGGCTGGGCCCCAACCAACTGCTGGATGATGTCTTGGTGATAGGCTTTAAGGTACCTGACATTTAGACAAAAAGCTCCTTAGTAAAGTCATATTGACAGATAATCCCTTGCCTGATAGATGAAATCGACTGATTTAACCACATATTCTGCCTCGGCCTTTGATTTTCTCGCTTTAGTGTCTCAACTTTAGGAATCAGGTTATGAAAACGACGACTACGATGCCATCATTCTCCGCTGGGAGCGGTTTGCCTCAGGAAGCCATTACGCTTCAATTTAGCGGAAAGGCGACAACGATGCAGATCGATGCCCTTCTAGATTTGCTGGAGAAGATGCTCGTGAACGAAGGGATCAACAATAGCCTAAGGCGAAGGATCTATAGCATCTCGATGGAGGCCCTCCAAAACCTTAACAATCATGCACCAGACCAAGTGCTTGATGCTATCAACGAAAAAACGATCGACCCAGCCTACATCAAGTTCTTGTTCGAGGGTTGTGACGGCAAGTTCCGGATCGAGACCAGCAATTATATTTTGCTTAATAACATTGACCCTTTCATCCAGAAGTTAGACTATATCAACTCACTAGACGAATTGGCCAAGAAAGAATACTACAACTACCTAATCAAGAACCTACCATTTAGCGAAAAGGGCGGAGCTGGCCTAGGTCTTGTAGACATTGCCCGCAAAAGCAAGCAACCTATCAACTATCGTGTAGTAGGCACTAATACCTACTACTCATTGGTGACCCTTTCTGTCAGCCTAGAGGCTGCCTCTGTGTCAGTGCCATTTGTGACTGGCTAGAATTTTGTTAACTTTAAGATTGCATACCAACCAAGGATTGAATCTATGAACGTGTTGAAGATAGAAGCGCGACCCAAAACCCCTTATGTCCATTTTGATGGAGAGTCAGGGCGAATGGTCTTCCGCGGGATGTCCTGTGCCGAAAACTCGCCAGAGTTTTACCGGAGCATCCTGTCTTGGGTCGAGAACTATGCCCTTCGTCCTAGCCCTCAGACCGTGATCGAAATGCAATTCAAATACTTCAACACCAGCTCAGCCAAGTGTCTGCTTGATGTTTTGAACAGATTCCTTAGGGTTAGAGATATGGGGAGTCTCTTGGTAGTCAACTGGTTTTACGAAGACGACGACGAACAGATGCTAGAAGCTGGGGAACACCTGAGCGAAATCATCGGCTACCCTTTCCAATACACAATATTGCAGGCATAATATACTTATCAGCCTAGGTCTGGCCTGACAAATCAACTCTTGGCTGATTTGCTGACCTGAATAGCCGCTTGCCATTAAACAAATGAGCGCTTCTTTGCTGAGGCGCTCATTTTGTTTTTTTTAGATCCCCCCCCTACCCCATTGAGCGTAGCTTCAATACGGCACACTTCAACATCGATTCACTCCCTGATGGGGCCATAGTTCAATTCAGATCAAGAATAGGACTCAGGTACCGGAGCGGCTGTTTTGCCCTATTCAATAGGAGTCAAGATAGTGCCATCATAAGCTGGGTCCAACGCTTTAAGCTCGGTGACAAGCTGTGCCCATTCCGCACCTGTGGCTTTAGCTTTGTAGGTGCGTAGCTGATCAGCCGCAAAACTGCGAAGCCGGAGCTTGAAGCACTGCGTGATGTAAACCCGACTTGCCCACATTGGTGGGTTAGGTTCAAACTCCAGATAGTTCAGTATCAGGTCGTATGCCAAATCACGCTTGGTTTCGGCATTGAGGTTATCGATGGCCTTGGTTAGGATGGCTCTGTCCAGCGGCCAGGCCTGATGGATTCTCTGGCTGGTTTTGGTGCCTTTGCTTATACCAAAACCACCCCAAGCCATTAAACTCTTGGCGTGATCATCGATCGCTTTTGGCTTTAACTGATTGATCCCATCAGGATTACCAGCCAAGGCCTTGACCCAAAGCGGCCAAATGGCATTCGACATCTTAGGGTCTAATTGCTCTTTGTTACTGATGGCAACTGCAAGGGCCAATATTGCTTGTTGCGTTTCTGGTCGGAGACCAGGATAGATCAGCGCATAGGCAAGGAGACGCAAGTTGGGCTCGGATATGCCCGAAGCGATTTGGGTCAGCACATCATCGGCATATTTGGTACGAAAATATGCTAACATGGCTATCCTGCCACCTACGGTCAGCTCAGCATAGTTTGTGCTTCCTTTTTGGTCGAACGCAATGGCCTCAGAAACATGCCCTGGCTGGACAGGTAGCACCAAGTCTAGGTCTGTAGGGTTAATAAGCTTCATAAGAGCATCGGCCTGCCTAGTTTGTCCTGCAATGGCCGAAAGCTCAGCATAGAGCAATCTTGCGGGCATATTGATGGCTATTGCTTCCCGGCTGTTGGCTCCACCAGACATATCAGACCCCATGGCTTGGCTCTGGATATTTGGCATGGCTGCAAACACGCTGCCCGACATCGCCAAGGCCTGGCCATAGAGGTAGGCAAACTCAGCCTCTTGCCCTCCGTTGCTAAGTGCTCGCAGTGTCATTAATGCTTTAGCCCGCAAACCTGTACGAATATAGCTAATGGCCTTGGCTTCGTTTAGGGCCTTCATGAATTCGCGAGCATTGGGAGTTTTGCTATAAAACTTGACGATTGTGGCCGCAGCGGTGTCATCTGCCAACACGCGATTGATCCCATAGTTGTATAGGTAGCTGAAACTGAGCTGGTGTAGCGTGCTATCCGCGGCATAGTCCAGCACATTATCTTGGCTGAGTGCTGTGCCTTGGGCGTTGGCCACTGCAAGTAGATTGTTCAGATAAGGCATATCCTGACTTGGGCCATTTTCGGTGGCAGTCCGGAGGTTGACCTTGGTAGTCTGTGCCTCTAGGGCAAGCTCGTTGGCGACCAGAACCGGATTTGATGGTGCCATTTTTTTTGCCAGCAGCAGATATTTCTTGACTGAGTCGCTGCTAGCAACGGTACCTTGAT
>CANHWS010000133.1 GCA_947464365.1 Cytophagaceae bacterium
CAGTCCATATCAATGCCGTTACAGGCAGCACTGGCGCTGGCCAGTCCTTGTCTGAAACCTCCCACTTCAGTTGGCGCAGTGCCAACCACTCGGTCTATAAACCTTTTGGCCACCAGCACGAAGCAGAAGTGCTTCAGACCCTTGCTGAACTATCATATCGCTACCAAGCTAAAACTAAGGCCTTACCCCAATCTGATACTGATCTAACCTTGCAAAAACCTCAGGCAAGCACAACTCGGCTGATGTTCTTGCCAAGCAGAGGAGCCTTTGCCAGAGGCATTTTTGCCACGCTATATTTTGAGACCGACCGGAACCTAAACGAGTGGCGTACGATCTACAAAGCCTATTATGCGGATAGCCCATTTGTGACCGTGGTGGACACCAATCCTAACCTCAAGCAGGTTGTCAACACCAACAAGTGTTTGGTTTACCTAGAGCAGCATGGCACCACCATACTAGTAATCAGTATGATCGACAACCTCTTAAAAGGCGCCAGTGGCCAAGCCGTGGAGAACATGAATCTGCTTTTTGGCTTGCCGCAAACAACTGGTCTAAGGCTCAAAGCAGGCGCATTTTAGACCAAAAACAATACATAGCGGCCTGCAACAGGGTATTGAGCAGTGTGCCCGAAAATATATCTGATTTTTTTCTGACCCTAGGCAACCTTTATTCCCAATGCCCTGTCTTCATGGTGTGACCTTGGCGCCCACCGGACTGAACGACGGTTAGGGCGAACCCTAAGGTCATAAAAACAACTTGGGGCTACAACAAAGTCGTAGCCCCAAGAATATTCAACCAGCTATGGATGGGGGAAAGGCTGTGCCTTACCCCCTTTCAAATTTATTTTAATTGCCGAACTATATTGTAGTCCTGAGTGGATATAGTTTTGTAAGTCGATCAAAGTATGAAAATCACCAACTAAATAACCAATTTTGCCGACGAGTACCTTCAAATTGTATGGATTACACCTATACAACTCTATAGTCATCCGTCTATATGCCAAAGCTCTCTATATCTGTTGTTTACACTGATTAAACAGTTCTGAAAGACGGAAATAAGATATATCGACTGAATAGATTTGGTTTGTTCGGTACTTAAGCGCTTCCTAGTTGCCTACCCCATGACGCACCCAAAGACTAGAATTGGTTGGCGTTATCCCTTTTTACCGATGCGACTATGTTTCGATAGGTCAGTTTTGTTGGCCATAGGTTAGGAGGCAGCAACACTTGCTTGATCCCTAGTTTGATTGAACCAGCAGGCACATTTTACTAGCTCTAGTCGTTGCCGCCCACGAGAGTCGTAGCAGCCCACAAGCTAAGCCACAAAAAAAGGACACTACCGTTGTGGCAGCATCCTCTTCTGGATAATTGATAAGATGCAAAGTTGGCACAGGCCATGGTTGTCGTACTTGTTGGGTAGCAACTAAGCAGGCAAGAAACGGCGCTCTACCAGCTTAAGGAAATTGTTAGCGGCTTTACTGGTCGAAAAATCCCAGCTATAGTTCAACCCATACTGATTGAGCATCAGGTCTAAAGCGTCTTGTTTGGACGTGGCCTGATCAAGCTCCTGGACTGCTGCTAAAAAGGCGACCTCGTCACCTCCAAACAGCTCACGAATGTATTGAAAACGCTCACCCACCTGCACTGCAGTAGCGATACTAGCAATGCGGGTTTCACGTATGCGGTCTTTGATAGTCAAAGCTTGTTCAGCCTGGCCAATAGTCGTATTGAGCGAGTTGCGGTGTGTCTCAAAAGCCTCGTTCAAGATAAGGGTGCGCCTGCTGGAATCGTCCTTTTCCTTTTGTCCTACGGTGCCGTTTGTCCTCGGTGGTACATCTACCAGAGACTCGGCCACCAAAGCCTGTTGGCTTTTGTCCTCTTGACTTTTTTCCTCCTCATGCGACTTGTCAATCGGTGGGCCATAGAGTTCAAAATGGGGCTCTTTGACCGCCTTGGTTGGCTCTGCAGGGCGGCTTGGTACCTTGGTTGTCAGATCTGGGGCTGCATTGGCCGCAATCGTGATTGGCTCTGGCAGGCTAGGCGCTGCAGGTTCGGCTGGTTGCGGGACCTTGAGATCAACTGGGGCGGACTGCTGTTTCTCTTCAACGGCATTGGCCACTTGCTGAAAATAGCTACCTGTTGGTGTTTTGGTGGCTTTTGCTGACTCACCAGGCCCACGTTGTTCATCAACCAAGATCATCTCCTTCTCGATCGGCAACAACTGATTGAGTTGACCCAAGATTTCGTCAGGCTTAGTAACCAGAGAGGCTTTATCCTTGATGATTTGGTAAAAAAGGACTTTAAGCTCCCCAGCGAAAAGCTCCTCAACCCTAAGCAGAGATAGCTCCTTTAGGGCTTCATCCAGAATCGCACGGTTGATAACATAGAACTTAGCTGTATCTCTAAGCCTAGCAACCGAAACCATTCGGTCAGCCAGTTGATGGACCTCATAGTCGAAGTATTGGGTCGGACCATAGACCAACATGGTTGTCTCGCGCACAGCTTTGGCGAGCAAGGGCTCAAAATGACCCCGCCGAATTGCTATGTGGTGGCTAAGTCGCTCCATGAACATTGTCATGGCTTCCTTTACTTGCGTGTGTTCAAAGTCAAAATACGGGCTACGCAAACGACTGGCTTCTACCTGCCACTGCAACAGCAAAGCCTTGACCACAAACATATTGACTTGGCTCACGGGTGCTAGTTTCAATATCTCAGCACCGGTTATGACCTCCTTCTTCTTGAAGAAAAGGTCGCATAACTTCTTGGCCACAGCATTGCCGTACTGCTCCAGATAAGGTGTATTGAAGGCCTTAGGTATAGCCATTATATTCGATCCCGTTTATTGCGCTTAGGCAGTCAAATGTAAAAATTATTTGAGGCTATTTCGCAAAATATGTTGCCTAAACAGTAAAACTAGCAAAAAAAAGCTGGTTATCCCACCTATTTCCTGCTTCCAAATGCACTAACAACCCAATCTGGTTACTTTTTGCCTCCTGCCATCCACATGGTCATGCTTTTGGCTAATTTTTTCAAAATAAGATCAATAAATACCTAATAGTGATCTTAAAATAGCTTTTTTAACCCATTTTTTTCCTTCTGTTTTACCTCCCCTCGTTTGCCTAAGGTCACTATAGCGATCACAGTTAGCAGATTTTAGTAATCACGGTTACGGTATCTGGTCCCAATTCTGATCCGAAAAAAGTTTTTTTGGTACATGGCTTCGATCAGGATCGAGATTGAGACCCCTAAAGACTTTTATCAGCGGTTCGGAACCCCTATTTTTGCCAAATTGCCCACTAACGATCGTAAAACACAAGACCTATTGGCTTGGTTTCTTGGTCATAGGGCTTTGGGCAGCAGGTTTGCTTGCCCGGTGGACTTATGTGTACTCTACTGGCAAATGACCACTATCAACCCTTGTTGATGGTTAAGCCAGAAGCGACCCAATAGGTAATGCCCCTTTCCATCGTCTAAGGATATGCAGCTAAATAGGCTAGAGATTAAAGGCTTCAAGAGTTTTGGAGACAAGATTACCATCCACTTTGATGCGGGCATCACCGGCATCGTAGGGCCGAATGGGTGTGGCAAGTCCAATGTCGTGGATGCCATCCGTTGGGTGCTAGGCGAGCAACGTACCAAAAGCCTTCGGTCCGAAAAGATGGAAGGTGTGATCTTCAACGGCACCAAAAACCGCAAGCAAGGCCAAATGGCCGAGGTTACCCTCACCTTCACCAATACCAAAAACATCCTGCCTACGGAGTTCAGCCAGGTAAGTATCACACGTCGCTACTACCGCACAGGCGATAGCGAGTACCTCCTGAACGGCATCACTTGCCGCCTCAAGGACATCACCAACCTGTTTATGGACACGGGTATTGGGCCTGATAGCTATGCCATTATCGAGCTCAAGATGGTGGAGGACCTGCTTAGCGATAAAGACAATAGCCGCCGCACCCTGTTTGAAGAAGCCGCAGGTATCTCCAAGTTCAAGGCCCGCAAAAAGGAAACCCTCAAACGCCTTGAGGATACCGACAAGGACCTTGAGCGGGTGGAGGACCTATTGTTCGAGATCGTAAAAAACCTCAAACAGCTCGAAAAACAAGCCAAGCAAGCCGAGCAGTACTTCGACATCAAGAACGACTACAAAGCTGCAAGTGTTGAGCTTGCCCGCTTCTTGCTCTTCAACCAAATGGGCGCCCAACAGCGGCTGCAAGAGCAGGTCTCCAAGGCCGAAACCGAACGATCGAATCTCACTGCCGCCCTTGCCATGGCCCAAGCTAGTGCCGAGAAAACCAAGGCAGGGCTCATAGACCAAGAAAAACTATTGGCCAGCCGCCAAAAGGCCCTCAACGAGCATGTCGATGGCATCAGAACCAACGAAAGCGAGAAGAAACTCAAAAGCGAACGTCTCAACTACCTCACCGAGCGCCAAAAACAGCTCAAACAACAACAGCAACAGGACAACACTGGCATCTCGCAAGTAACCGAAGTCTTGGCCCAGCTTGAGGTTGAGACCCAATCCTTGATCATCGAAACGGCACAGGCCAAGGAGGCATTTGAGCAAGCCACTACCCTACTCAGCAGCCAGCAACAACGCCATGCTACTGCCCAAAAGGACCTTGTCGAACACCAAGCCCAGCTCAAACAGCGCCAAGAGGCCGTCTATAAACTCCGCAAAACGCTAGAGATTGCCCAGATTCAGCTCCAGACCCTTAATCAGGAGCTAGCCAAAAGCGATGACGAGGCCAACGCCCAAACCGAAAGCCTAGGTGACTTTAAGGCTAAGTTGGAGGCGCTCAATGCCGACATAGAGGCCCGCACCCTTACCATCAATCAGCTAGATGCCAACGAGGTTGCCTTAGCCAAACGCATTGAAGACAACCTCCTCGAGACCGAAAAGCTTAAGGACCAAGCCTCCAAGCTCAACCGTGAGCTGGACGCTAAACAGAACGAATACAACCTCACGAAGTCCTTAGTTGATAGCCTAGAAGGATACCCTGAGGCAATCAAGTTCCTGAAGAAAAATACGGACTGGAACGCCCAAGCTACCCTTCTGTCTGATGTCCTGACCTGCCCCGAAACCTACAGGGTTGCGATCGAGAACTATCTGGAGGGCTACATGAACTATTACGTCGTCGAGACCGAAAACCAAGCTTTGCAGGCCATCTCTCTCCTGAGCCGATCTGCTAAGGGAAGGGCCAACTTCTTCGTGCTCGAAAAATTTGATGCCTTCCGTGCTACGCCAACCCAACTGGTACCTAACACGATCCATGCCCTTGACATCGTCGAGTGTGATCTGCGCTACCAAAAATTAGTGGAGTGGCTGCTGGACAATACCTACCTAGCCCAGACCGAAACCCTGCCAGACAATCAGGACATCATCCTGCTAACCCAATCTGGCTCCATCACCCGCAAACAATATATATATAGTGGTGGGTCGATCGGGATCTTCGAAGGCAAACGGATTGGTCGGGCCAAGAACCTAGACAAACTCCAGGCTGACATCGGCAAACAGGCGGACAAAGTCGCTGCCCTTCGTCAGCAAATCGGCAACAAACAGCAAGAAGTCATCAGCCTGAGGCAACAAAGCAAAAAGGCGGACATCGAAACCGCCAAACGCGACCTCAACAGGTTGCAGCAAGAGCAGGTGGCCCTCCAGACTCGGCATGAGCAAATCAGCCTACTGATCACTTCGTCTAGCAACCGCAGGCAACAAATTAGCGAACGAATTGTGGCCCTGCAGCAAGACGTCGCCAATACCGAGCCTGCCTTGGTCAACGAGGAAACCGAGCTAGCCACAGCCGAAAAACACCTCACCTATCTTGCCGCCTTGGTCGAGACCGAAAGCCATGGCTTGAACGAGGCCCAGACCTTGGTCACCAAACAACAGGTGCTTTACACCCAACGCACCACCACCTTGCAAGGCCGCGAACAGGAGCTCAAATACCGCCGTGATGAGCTGGCAGGTCTTGAACGCCGCATCGGCAAAAACGACGAAGAGATCACGAAACTATCTCAAGAGATTAGTGGCCTGACTAACAAAGCCGTAATCAATGACGAAGAACTTAGCGCCCTTTATACCGAGCGCGATGGCATAGAGGCTGGTGTGGTCGAGGCAGAAAAAGCCTACTATGCCGTCCGTGGTAATATCGACCAATTAGAAAAAGAGGCCCGCCAACTACTCAACCAGAGAGACCTTGCCGATCAGCTGCTAAACAGCCTGAGGCAACAACTTACAGATAGCCAAATGGCTCTTAACTCGGTCCTCGAGCGTACTGCCATCGAGTTTGAAGTATCGCTGGACCAAGCCTCCTTAGCAGACTATGTCCCAACCGAAGGCATCAGCGAAGACGCCCTAAGACAAAAAGTTGGCCAGACCAAAAACCGCCTAGATCGCCTTGGCCCAATCAACCCGATGGCAATGGAGGCCTACAAAGAAATCAAGGAGCGGCACGACTTTATCACTACTCAGAAGGCGGACTTAGCACAGGCAAAAGAGTCGCTCATGTCCACCATTGATGAGATCGAGACTGTCGCCACCCAGAGTTTCATGGAGACCTTTACCCAAGTGAGGGACCACTTCAAGAATGTGTTCCAGAGCCTATTCACCAACGAGGACACCTGCGACCTGATCTTGGAAGACCCAACCAAACCATTGGACTCTGCAATTGACATCATCGCTCGCCCAAAAGGCAAACGCCCACAAAGCATCAGCCAGCTAAGCAGTGGCGAAAAGACCTTGACGGCAATCTCACTCCTATTCAGCATCTACCTAATCAAGCCCGCACCCTTCTGCATCTTTGACGAGGTGGACGCCCCGCTTGATGACGCCAACATCGACAAGTTCAACAACATCATCCGTAAGTTCTCGGGCGACTCGCAGTTCATTATCGTCACCCACAACAAGCGCACCATGGCCAGCACAGACGTCATGTATGGCGTCACGATGATTGAGCAAGGCATAAGCCGTGTGATACCTGTTGACCTACGTGCTTTGCAGGAGGAAGGGGTATAGACCTACTATCACAAAAAGCAGCGAGCATGGCCACAAAATCCGGATCTGAACCCATAGGAGCAAACGGCCCAAAGGCCAAGGACCCCAACTTTTTTGCTTCGGTCTATGAAGTGGTGCGGCTAATTCCACCTGGGAGAGTCACAAGCTATGGCGCTATTGCTACCTACCTAGGCAGCAAGGGCAGCGCGCGCATGGTAGGCTGGGCAATGAATGCCAGCCATACCCAACCAGATATACCGGCTCATCGGGTGCTGAACCGAAATGGCCTATTAACTGGCAAACACCATTTTGGTGAGCCCAACCTTATGGCTGATCTTCTGATTGCAGAAGGCATTATGGTGATTGAGAACCAGGTACAAAACCTAGCCGATATCTTTTGGGATCCGAATCTGGAATTATTGTAAGGCCGTACCACTTAGCCGAGGATAACCCTAGGCAACCATACGCTTGTACCCAAACAAGAAGGCACCATAGCTGGTAGGCAGCGTGCTCACGAACTCGTTATAGGACTGTAGCGCCGTTTGGTAATGATGCAACATCTGGGCAGCTGCCACCAGCTTGGGCCTCACATCATACAAAGGGGAAGCTGCGGGAGCTTGGGCCAAAAGGGTAAACATTGCTTTATCTGCCTCTAACCAAGTCATTTTGCTAATCGCGTCCGGATTGGTGGCCACGGCAGGCAGCTGCCCCAACAACTTTCTTAAAGGGGCTGGTAAGGATTCCTGATCCAGCAAGGACAAGGCCGCAAACAAAGCAGCCGACAATTCCTGATAGGCCAACTTTTTGGCCACAACTGCCCTATAAGAACGTGCTAGCGTGCTGTGGGTCAGCAGCAGCAGGATGGTCGTAACACAAACAAACCAGATAACGAGAGGCACATAACCCATAGTAGTAGTGGCAAGACGGTACTTGCCAGCTGCAAATTTAGCAGGTTTGCGGGGTTGTGGTGTGGGTTTGCTTGATTCGGAGGCTTGTTGGACCTTGATTAGTGGTAAGGGAATGCCTGCCCTACTTTATTAGATCCAGAAAGACACCGATTCAGACCAACACTCCCCCTTACTTCCTCCCCTTCAAAATAGCCCCATACTCAGCAGGGTTGTTGAGCAACTTAACAGCTGCCTGGATGTCGGTATCATTGTCAAAGCCGGCCTCTAGGGCACCACGCTCGAAGTAATAGCGCGATACGATGTTGGCCTCTAATACCTCTTTAACCTCCTCGCGGAACTTGACTAGGTCTTGCTCCTTGCTGTGAGATAGCTTTTTGCGCAGAGACTCCAGCTGGTCTTTGATGGCATCATAAGACTGCTCCTTTTTGGCATGGGTCTCTAGGTCCTTAATCGAGGCCTCTACCTTGGTGGTATAGTCAAAATCTTTGTCGGCCAACCACTTATAGAAGGCATCCATCTCGGCATTGGTCAGCTGGAAGGCCTGCGGGGCTGCAATCGTAGGGTGTGACCAATAATATTCGGTCGCATAGTCAAAGAACAATCCTTTGGACTCAATGCCAATGGTGATCGGGGCAACGGTCTGCTTTTCGGTCACGATGTCTGGGGCCACACCACCACCATCATATACCAAACGGCCAGATACGGTCTTGAAGGTTTGCTTTAGGGAGTCAGGGATTTTGCCCACGCTGCCATCCTCATTGCGGTGGCTATAGTCAATGGCCTGGATACAACGGCCTGACGGGATGTAATACTTGGCAGTCGTGATCTTGAGCTGCGAGTTATAGGTCAGCGGACGGGTGGCCTGCACCAATCCTTTACCGAAGGTGCGCTGGCCGATCAAGACCCCACGGTCATAATCTTGTAGCGTACCACTCACGATTTCCGAGGCAGAGGCAGAACGGCTATTGGTCAGGACCACAATCGGAATATCGGTATCCAGTGGTGGGTTGAGGGCACGGTAGGTTTTGTTCCACTCAGCTACCTTTCCTTTGGTCGTGACGACCTCTTTGTCCTTAGGTACAAAGAGGTTGCAGACATTAACAGCCTCATTCAGCAGCCCCCCAGGGTTATCCCGCAGGTC
>CANHWS010000134.1 GCA_947464365.1 Cytophagaceae bacterium
AATGCAATGATTACCAACACCCCTGGCATCATCAACGACCAAACCAACGAGGCCCGCAGCTATACCACAGGCGCCACAATGACCATCGGCAGCAATATCTCCGAGAATGTGGACTTCACGATCTCGACCATGCCGAGCTATAACACCGTTGTCAATACCCTGCCGACCAGCCCCAACACGAGCTTCTTCAGCCAGAACAGTAACGTCCGACTCAACTACGTGATCTGGAAAGGAATCACGTTTAACACCACCCTACGTTACCAATACTACAACGGCCTTAGCCAAGGCTTCAACCAGAACTTCTGGCTCTGGAATATGTCTGTCGGCAAACGCATTTTCAAGAACGAGGCTGGCGAGATCAAACTCAGTGTTTTCGACCAACTAGGCCAGAACCAAAGCGTTAGCCGTACTAGCAACGAAGCCTACATCGAAGACACCCGTACCTTAGTCTTGCAACGCTACTATATGGTAACCTTCAGCTATCGCCTACGTCAATTCAAAGCCCCTGAAAAACCAATGGGGATGCCATTTATGTTCGGCGGGTAGACCCTGACAACAGCACAAGATATGATCCGTCAAAAAAGGCCTTCTGGATACCAGATGGCCTTTTTTGATGTGGCTAGAGAGCAAGTTTAATCAATCTTGTCGCTCGAAGACCGTAATGTAACGAGCGTTAGTACCGTTCAGCGTCAATGGATAGAACTCGATCTGGGTTTCCGATGGTAGCTCTTGCTGATACAATATCTTGTACTGGCTTGGCTGATCTAGCGGGAACAAGGGCTGCATTAAAACAACATGACCTGCTTTCAACCCAATAAGCGGTAGCCTCTCGCTAAGGCACATCAAGCGCCGAATGGGCTGTCGGAGTACAGGACCAAATGGTGGACGGAAGAGATTAAGATTCGGCTGACCGTCATTAATTATCAAAATCGGAATTTTCGGAATGTTGGCCCGCATCAATAATACCGAAGATGACCAATCGTAAGCCATGATGGCATTTGGCTGATGGTCCTGGATCAATCGCTGAATCTGAACCGGATCAAACCGGTTGTTGCGTGTCTCCTTGAAATGCCGAAGACCCAATGCCGCTACCGTCAGTACTGCCAGGGTCAAACAAGATGGCCATAGCCATCCATAGACCTGTTGTGCCAAATGGTCCAGCCCGAAGGACATTAAAAGCAAAAGCACTGGTCCATAAATCAAACTATGCCGAGTAGGACTGTAGGTCACGAGCTGTCCCAAAACCATCAGTACCCAAGTCAACAAAACGATGCCCGCAAACAGCACCAACCGCCTACGGACAGCTCCCCCATGCCAGCCAAGATAGGCTCCAAAGGCAATGAGTAGTGCTAGCATAACCGCAACGAAACTACCAACCAATCCATCAGCCCATTCGTAGGACAAGGGAGTCAGGGTAGATAGTAGAACCCATTTCGTATTCGTGACCCAAAAGCTGAAGGCATAAACTAGTTTATCCCCAAGTCCATCCGGCAACGTGAACAAAAACGCCAAGTCTGGCCCTGCGTTCCAGTTGATGCCTTTTGCTGCTTTGTTGCGCAAAAAGAAAACGAACAAGGTCAATACTGTCCCACCCAGCAGCCCAATCTGGAACCAAAGGTGCCGTGTCAACCACTGGACTTTGCCTATTATAGTAGTTATCGGGACCAGTCCCCATGTCACAAGGCCCAAGGCCGGCAACACAAACAAAACCTGGAATTGGAAAACGCAACCAATCGCACCAACTACAATCAGCTGCTTTACCCAAGGCCGAACGTCAGTGGCCGCGGGCGGTTTATCCCCCAGTTCAAGGTGCCAACCAGGGCCTGATACCACCCAAAACAAAGCCAGCATCATGACCACGCCCCCTGCGTAAGGCGACATTTGGCTGCTATAGATAATATGTTCGGGGCTATAGGCCAGCATAGATACCACGCTGATGATCACCCAATGGTTGACCCTAAGTCTAAACAGCACAGCCGCCAGAAGTCCGACCCCGACAATTCCGAACAAAAACGAACCTAGGCGCCCCATCATCAAATTGAGGCGATAATCACCATAGTCATTGATCAGGGGGCCGAAAAGCAGGTATTGGCCTGGGGCATAAGTGGAGTTCCTGCTTGGCCAGACCAATCGGGCAGGATTGATGTAATGGTAAAAGTCAGCCAGCACGCAGAGTCCATGCCCATACATCCAGTTAGCGACTGCTTCTTGGGATTCGCTCCGTCTCAAAGTAGCATATCTGACACCTGTGTCAGCGACCGCTTTACTAATGGGAGCGGCGGCGTTGTCAAGCTTGGCAAAATGAGATGGTTCAGCACCACCCTCCTTGGCCCTTGCAATGCCTACATCCCAAGCAGTAGGCTGCGTGAGATATTGATAGACAAGTAGGTCATCAATATGGGTAAAATGCGACTGCCATGACCAAACCCGTAGCCATAGTGCAGGCACAATCACGACGACCAAAACCAGCAACCCAAACCACCGTTTGTGATAGAATGGGGTCATCGTTGGTGCTGTCATGGTAGGTTATCACAAATTGTTTAGGCTTACCGCTCAGGCTGAATATGCCTCGTTCTAGCTTTTGGTATCAAGCCAAGCGTTGATAACGTCTTCTAGGGCCCGTTCGTCAAACCGAATGCTATCCCTAATGCGTTGGTAGATAGCTTCCCCATCCTCCATCGAGCTTTGGTAGCGCAGCTGGATAAACCAGACATTATTACCTAGGGCAAAAATTAGGCCCCTGAATACCCAATTGGTCCTAAACTCAGTGATCGTTCCGCTTACCATCTTGCCCGGCACGCCAAACTCTGTGATGGGCTCCTCAGCAAAATCAGTGGCCTTGAGTTTGTAGTCCCGCACGTAAATCTCCTTGAGTTGCTCTAGGGTCTCTTCGACAGAAATATCCTCCGCCTCTGTGCTCTGGTACCCACAATGGATATTGAAGTTATAGAGGCTATCAGCACTATACGTACCTGAAGCTAGCACGCCCTCCGTTGGTGGTGCAACTGGCAAAGCGGTCAGTTCAATTGGGCTATCAAAACTGAAAATACCATCCTCAACAGTAAATCGGTTCCACTCAGCTTCCCAGATATTGTCGAGGTCGATGTAGGGTAGCTCAATGTCAAACTGGATACTATTGAAGACCTGCAATGCTAATGCGCCTGCCTGTTTGTAAGAGGCATCGTACAAGATATTGAGGTTCCAGAACTTGTTTTCCGACAGCATATATAGGTGTCGGAACTCATGGTAGAGCTCTTCCTCTTCAGATGCCGTAATGGCTCCCATCAGCATATAGCCATCCACCCCTTCAAACTCATATAGGTGGGCTACCTTATAGTCGATGCGGGCTTCGGGAAAAAACTCAGAATACATCTGGAGCGTTTCGCTGACGGCTATATCGACGTTTTGGTTCTGATCTGGCTCAAAAACCATGTAGACGAATCCCATCTTGAAGGGCAACACACTGGGGTCAGACACAAAGCGCTCGATATGGCGGGTGTTTTTAGTCTGCTCAGCAGGTAGGTCGATTTCGTCCTCCACCATCTTGTAGGGCACCGTTATGGTAATGGTCCCGTCCTTGGCCTTGAACTTTTGGTTCAGGAAAGGGGGCAACATCTTGGTGCGGCGCATCAGGCGATTGAGCCAAAGATTGCGGCGGGGACGACGGGGGGCATCGTGTCGATTCTGACGGTACTGGCTGATGAGCCAAACCGCGCCCACAGCCATCATGATCAACCAGGCGGGTTGCCAAGTTGGCATAAATAATGTTGTTGCGTATTGTTCCAACACGTTGTTCATAGCGGAAAAATCCCCAACGACTAGGCCTTGCCTCGCATTGAGATGCAGAGCCCTTAGCATTTGGGGTTGCAAAGGTACTAAATATCTAAGCATTGGTAAGGTAAGCGATTCCAACTTAGGAACAAGTAGGTTCGGCAACATTTTGCTTAGTCTCAGCCCAGACCTAGCCAGAACCCACAATGCATCCAACTTTGCTGCCAACAACGGTCCAAGTAGTGCCAAAACAGGACTGCGGAGGGGGATGCGGCGAATAGGCCTTCTAACCACTGCATGATTTGCGGTGAATAAAGAGGTTCTGGGTGACCGAACTCAAAATCTCAACCCACGCCAACGCCTATTGCTAGACAAGCTACTGTCAGACTTCGAAGGCGCCCTCAGCACCGCTAAGTGGGCCAAGATGTGCAAATGCTCATCCGTCACTGCCCTGCGCGACATACGACAACTGCTGAGCCTAGGTACCATCCGGATGGTTGGCGGCGGAAGGAGTGTGCGGTATGAAGTAGTGGGACTTGCGGATTAGTGGCTTACCCTGATTTAGAAATTGCTGGGTAACGGCATGCCCTAACGATGGGTAGTTTGGCAACATAGCGATTCAATTCGGCCTAAGCATCCCACCCACCAAACCCCAATTCCTACCGATATTGCGGCATGATTGCTCCGGACCCATCCAAACCTGTTGTTGCCCTCATCCTGAACTCTAAATACCCCGGTGGTAGCGAGCTTGCCTTGGTCGAAACGGCCCGTGGGTTACATAATCTGGGCTATAACCTCCAGATCATTCTGCCAGAGGATGGCCCCCTGACTGCCTACATGAAGCCCTACGCCACAGGTCTGCACTTTGTCAACAATAACTGGTGGGCATCTGGCAAACCGATCATGAGCCTGTTGCGCCGTCTATGGTTCATCAAAGGGTACTATAAAGCTGCTGAGCAAATGGTCAAGATCTTCATGGCCGAAAACGTATCCATCGTCCTGACCAATAGTGTGGTGATCCCGACTGGGGCCGTGGCAGCCAAGATGGCCAAACTCAAACACGTCTGGTACCTGCACGAGTTCGGCAAAGAAGACCATGGATTTGAGTTCTGGTACGGGCAAAAGCGCAGCTTTAAGCTGATCAACACACTCTCTGACCATTGTATTGCCAACAGCGATGCTGTGAACAACTATTTTGGTGAATATGTGCCGGCCATAAAGCGATCCAAAATCTACTATGCCATTGATATGGCCAAAGGCATGGCACCTACAGCTACCCAGTTTGCCCCTAAAGACCGTCTGGATTGTATCGTCACAGGCAGAGTGGCCCCAGGTAAGGGCCAGCTAGAGGCTGTAATGGCCATCCAACAAGTGCGGGCGAAGGGCATTAACGCCTACCTCAACCTGCAAGGGACAGCTGACGAGACCTACAAAAACCAAATATTGGCCTACATGGCAGACCATCAGCTGGAGCCATACATCAACTTCTTGCCCTATAACCCAGACCCACACAAGGCAGTCCGCGAAGCAGACATTGCCCTTGTTTGTAGCCGCCTTGAGGCTTTCGGGCGTGTGACGGTAGAGGCCATGAAATTGGGTATCCCCGTGGTGGCAACAGCAACAGCTGGCAGCCTCGAGATCATCGGGAAGGACCAAACCCGTGGTCTGCTATACAACCCCGGCGATATGTCGGCATTGGCGGACTGCATCATGCAATACAATCAATCCCCCGAGCTGAGGCTCCGCCTAGCGACTGAAGCATACCAATGGGCTTGGCAACATTGCAATCTTGATACCCATGCCCAACAAATAGACGCTATTCTGCAAAAGGTAGCCCACAACTAGCTATTTTTGTAGTTAGGTGAGTACAAATACCTACATCCTACTCAGTAGCCTCAATAGCACGACTGCAAACCTCCACCTCCGACGACATAGTTGCGCCCCGGCCACCCCTTTTGCCATGGCTGCCAACGCCACAAATCAGTAAGTGAATAGCCACTCCCGCCAGACTCGTTTTTCAGTTTCCAGCATTGTACCTATTGCAACCACATGGTTGCGATTGCCAAACTATGGCCCCAAACAATGGTTGCGGAGCGGCTTAACAATTGGCCTACCAACGAGCATGGTAATGAGACGGCCAAGGGCCTCGCACCAAATGATCTGGACGATCTGCTTGGCCGGATTTATGCTCGCAGTAGCCCTAGCGCCAGAAGCCAATGCACAACGACGCCGCCACAAACGCAGTAGTCATCGGCGGGGGCATAGTGCCAAGGTATATCAGCAACGCGCAAGCAAACGTAGCCTAGCCTACCAAACCAAAACCCGTAGGTATGCCAAATTGGTCAATATGGAATCGACGGGCGAGTTGTTCCAGCAACCACATGTAGAGGGGCGTGGGCTCTATGTGCCACCCAGCTTTGGCCTGCCTGCCTATAGTGCCAAAGGCCTACAACCAGGTGGCGCCACTAATGATCCTCTAGCTTTTAACTATGGGCTGCGGCGTGGTACCAACCTCAGCCATTGGCTATCACAGTCCGCCAAACGAGGGCAACAGCGCGAACAATACCTGCAAGAGACCGACATCGAATGGCTACGATCCGTCGGGCTAGATCATGTACGCCTACCAGTAGATGAAGAGCAACTTTGGCATCAGGATGGCACCCAGAACGATACCGCCTTCCTGCTGATGCACAAAGCCATTGGCTGGTGTATGGCCCGCAACATGAAAGTCATTGTTGATCTGCACATTATCCGAAGCCATTATTTTAATGCCGCCAGCAATACCCTCTGGACCAGCGAACAGGACCAAAACCACTTACTGATCCTCTGGCGTGAGCTTTCGGAAGCCCTCAAGGGATATCCCAACTCGATGGTGGCCTACGAGATGATGAACGAGCCTGTGGCACCAGACCCAGCCCAGTGGAATGCCCTAGTTACCAAACTCCATCGGGTCATCAGGGCGCTAGAGCCTGATCGTTGGTTGGTGATTGGCAGCAATATGTGGCAGTCCACCGAGACGTTTGACCAACTCCAGATCCCGGAGGGCGACCCCCACATCGTATTGAGTTTTCATTTTTACGAGCCGTTTTTCTTGACCCACTACAAAGCTGCATGGGTCCCACAACGGAGCTGGACTGGCCGGGTGCGCTACCCTGGCTACACTTTCGCTATTGAGGACGCCACTGGTCAAGACAGCACGGTGGTCCAGATGATGAAAAAACACCACAAACTCTGGGATGCCCGTGCGCTAGACCAAATGCTGGCCAAACCGCTGGCCCTGAGCCGCAAAATGAACCTCCCCCTCTATTGTGGCGAGTGGGGTTGTTACCAAAAAACACCGATGCCTGACCGCCTCAGGTGGTATCAGGACATGCGCCGTGTCTTTGAGCTACACCACATCCCTTGGGCCACATGGGACTACAAAGGCAGCTTTGGCCTCAAACTACAGGACGGGACACCTTGCCAAGAGATATTGGTTGTCCTGCTAGATGCCCCGATTAAACGGTAGTATTGGATAACGATTACCTACCTACTCCCTTACCACCCGTGCCACATAACGCTGCCCACCGACCATGAGGCTGAGGTGATATAAACCAGCAGCAAGGCCCGAAAGATCTAGCCGATAGCCACCAAGGTCGTTGCTTGCTTGCAGCTGATGCCGAACCCCACGCATATCGAGGGCATCCACCACAACCGAAGTGGCCTGCCCCGCCACCAAGGATGGAATACCTAAAACAACTGCCCCCGCCGTAGGATTAGGATAGGCAGAAACCGCCTGCACCTGCACACTAAGCGGCGTACTGAGCGGTGGTGCTGGGTAACCTACGTTGGCGATTTTGGCGAGGAAGACGCTGGTTTTGGCAATCGAATAATCAACTTTTCTACCATATGCTAAACCCCAACCTTCATAGGATGGAATTATCGCACCAAAATTACGGTATAATTGATTTATTGTATTAGGGTAACTAAGACGCCATAAAAGTGTTCCATCGTTCCGAATACGTTCAAATCGATAATTTGTACTTCCTGAATCGCTTCTACCGATAGTAATTGAACCATCTGAAGCATGGATCATTGGTATGCTGACACCTCCACGTCCATATTCTCTCCAAAGCGCGGTACCAAATCGATCGGTAATTGCTAAACAAACATAGCCAGGTTGCTGAATACCACGAACAAAAAACCTTGAATTTGGTAGTGGTTGAATGATAGTGTTGGTGTTATAGTACAATGAGTCTGGCGTAAAGAAGGTGGTCAATGGTGCCACACGATTACCATTCTCATCCAGCTCCATGCCTACAATAAGTGCACCTGTAGTGCCGCCAACCATAAAGTTACCATTCTCCATCTGGGCGATGCTGTAGCTCGCCTGTAGCGGACTGCCCCAATCATAAAACTTAAACCAATCTATTGTTCCGAAAAAGGTCATCCGAAGGCAGAATACCCTGCTGTTGAACCCACGGACAGTATCAAGATCCTGATAGCCTGTCAGATAAATAAACCCATTGGTATCGATACAAGCGCTTTGGATAAAATTATTCCCACGCATGGTATCCAGATTTAACGACCATTGATAGGTATAATTTAGATCATAACAATCCGCGCGCGCTTTAAAATTAATATTCTGGTTGGTTGAGTAACCCACTGACAAGACATGACTTGAGTCCAGGCTTATCAATTGATTTGTTTGACCAAACTCCGGTAACAGAAAACTGCTTAGTGTATCAAGATTAGATTTAACACGCAAAAAACCTTTGGCAAAAGCACCATTTAGGAAAAAACGGCCATCGGTATATGCTATCAAACTGGTTGAGTCCTTCAGTAGAATCCCAGATGTAGCATAGCTGCTACGCCCAAATGTATACGTCATTTCAGATAAAACCTGTCCCTCAACATTAAGGGACAGGATTATCAATATGACCAAGATCAAGCTATTGCTTAATAACCTTTTCATAGCGGTAAGATTGACTGATAGGATCAATGTGGTAGGGTTAAAAATGTAGCTAAGCAGTAAGACCTTCATAATCGGGTGGATTTATACCAAGACCACTTCCCAACCAAAAAGGTTGCCTACTCCCGCACTACCCGTGCCACATACCGCTGCCCACCGACCACAAGGCTCAGGTGATACAAGCCAGCAGGAAGGCCCGAAAGATCTAGCCGATAGCCACCAAGGTCGTTGCTTGCTTTCAGCTGGTGCCGAACCCCAAGCATATCGAGGGCATCCA